>CAJMOM010000095.1:0-6309 GCA_905215005.1 uncultured bacterium
CGACCAATGAAACGCCCCCGTTCTGCTCCTTCGGAGCTACGAACGGGGGCGTTTCTGGTCTGCGGATTGTTTTCAGGGGTTAGCCCGTACGGCCTTCTACCGCAACGTAGCAATCAGGGTATCTGGAGTGGACGGCGGCTTGGCTACGAGCTGGGGCTGAAGATCTGAACGGATGGGTGTCGTTGCTGAAAGTGCAGGCGTTGCTGGTGGCGATCACTTTGGGACTCGGATTTCCGCTTGCTAGCAAAAAGGCCTCCGGAGCTGTTGCTCTGGAGGCCTGTCGTTTGCTTGCAAATGCGCGCGTTAGTTGTTCTTGGTCAGACGCTCGACGTCGTGGGCGATCATGTATTCCTCGTCGGTGGGGATGACCATGACCGTGACGGAAGAGCCGGCGGCGCTGATGACCTGCGGACCGTTGCCCACGGCCTCGCGGTTCTTGTTGTTGTCGATGCGCACGCCCAGCCACTCAAAGCAGTCGCAGAAGGCCTTGCGGATCGACCAGTCATTCTCGCCGATGCCGGCGGTAAAGGTGATGGTATCCACGCCCGCCATGGAGGCGATCATGGAACCGGCCTGCTGCATGGCCTTGTAGGCGAACATATCGAAGGCGAGCAGGCAGCGCTCGTCACCCTCGGAGGCGCGCGTACGGATGTCTCGGGCATCGTTGGAGATGCCCGAGATGGCAAGCAGACCGGACTGCTTGTTCATCATGTCGTCGACTTCCTGATAACTGTAGCCGCCCTCGCGCTGCAGATAGCACACGGTGGCCGGGTCGATGGAACCGCAACGGGTACCCATCATCAGACCGTCAAGCGGCGTGAGCCCCATCGTGGTATCGCGGCAAACGCCGTCCTCAATGGCGGCAAGCGAAGCACCGTTGCCCAGATGGCACGAAAGCAGACGGTGGCAGCGCGCACCCAGGATCTCCTTGGCCATCATCCACTCATAGCGGTGGCTCGTACCGTGCGCACCGTACTTGCGCACGTGGTACTTGTCGCACACGTCCTTGGGCAGAGCGTAGGTGTAGGCGACCTCGGGCATGGTCATGTGGAACGAGGTGTCGAAGACGGCCACGTTGGGCAGCTCCGGATACTTCTCGCGGCAATATTCGATTGCCGCGGCCTCGCCGTAATTGTGCAGCGGGGCGAGCGGGGCCACCTCAAGGATCTTAGCCATGACCTCGTCGTCGACGACCGCGGAATCGTCAAAGTGCCAGCCGCCCTGAACGATACGGTGGCCGATGCCATCGATCGTAAAGTCGGTCTTCTCGAGCTCCTCGAGCACGCGCGCAATGGCGCAGCGATGATCGGGAAAAGGAATCTCCTCGGTCTGCTTGGTGCCACCGTTCTCGGAGTGACCAAAGATGCCCATCTCCGATCCGATACGCTCGCAGTTGCCCTTGGCGAAAACCTCGCGGGTATCGGTATCCAAAAGCTGATATTTAAGGCTCGAGCTGCCGGCGTTGACAACAAGTACGTTCATGAGACTCCTTCGTGATTACAGTACGGTCGGCAAACCTATAAGGCGGCCGTACCCTTAATAAGAAGTTATCAGAATTCAATAAATATCTATTAGGCTCTTCGCCCAAAGAGCATAAAAGGGGGCTGAACGGCACAAGGCCATCCAGTCCCCTCCCCTTGCATCAATTACTTACCGCTGACGATGCGCTCGACGTCGGAAGCGATCATGAACTCCTCATCCGTGGGGATGACGAAGATCTTGACCTTGGAATCCTTGGCGGACAGGCACCAAGCGCCGTCGCCGCGCAGGGCGTTGCGGGCATGGTCCATCTTGACGCCCATGAAGGCCAGACGGTCGGCCACGCCGGCGCGGACAGCCGGAGCGTGCTCGCCGATGCCGGCGGTAAAGGCCAGGGTGTCCATGCCGCACATGGAAGTGGCCATCTCGGCAGCCTTGGCGGCAATCTTGTAGACGAACATATCGAAGGCGAGCTGAGCCTCGGGGTCGCCGGCAGCGGCGAGCTCCTCGACGTTGCGGCAGTCGTTGGTCTTGCCGCCGGTCACAGCCAAAAGGCCGGACTTCTTGTTCATCATCTCGTCGACCTCGTCGAAGGTGTAGCCGCCTTCGCGCTGCAGGTAGCACACGGTAGCAGGGTCGATGGAGCCGCAGCGGGTGCCCATCATGACACCGTCGAGCGGCGTCAAGCCCATGGTGGTGTCCATGCACTTGCCGTCCTCGATGGCGCACAGGGAAGCGCCGGAACCGATGTGGCACACGACGACCTTGCGAGCCTCGCCGTTGGTCATCTCGGCAACCTTCTTGGAGATATAGCGGTAGCTGGTGCCGTGGGCGCCATACTTACGGATGTGCAGCTTGTCGCAAACATCCTTGGGAAGGGCGTAGGTCTTGGCGACCTCGGGCATGTTGAAGTGGAAAGCGGTGTCATAGACCGTGACGTTGGGCAGGTCGGGATACTGCTCGAGGCAGTACTCGATAACGTTGGCCTCGGGGTTGTTATGCAGCGGGGCGAGCGGAGCGACCTCGCGGATCTTGGCGAGGACGTCCTCGTCGACGAGGGAGGAATCGCCGAAGTACCAACCGCCTTGAACGATACGGTGGCCGATGCCCTCGATCTTGACGCCGTTGGCCTCGAGGTCCTTCAGGACGACCTCGATGGCGACCTTGTGGTCGGGGAACTCGATGTTCTCGGTCACCTTCTTGGAGCCGTTGGCAGCGTGGGTGAAGGTACCGCCGGTAAAGCAGACGCGCTCGCAGGAGCCCTTTGCGGACACCTTGTGGGATTTGGTATCGATGACCTGATACTTAAGGGTCGAAGATCCTGCGTTGACGACCAGAACGTTCATGTGTCTCCCTACTAACAGGCGGTGTGGCGCCGCCAGGTTACATACGCTTCAATAATAAACCCAAACGCCCTCGCGCTCGGGTTTATTGCGTTGATATATAAGTTATCGATGCCTGAGCTTCCGTTTCATTGCACGGAAGATGCGTCCTCAGATGAGGTTCTCGCCCAGGTTCCTGCCGCCGAGGACGTGCATGTGGAAGTGCATGACGGTCTGGCCGGCGTTGACGCCCTTGTTGGAAATGACGCGGAAACCGTCCTCTAGGCCCTTGGCCTTGGCGACCTCCTGGATGGCGTGGGCCATGGCGCCCATGGTCTCGGCAGGCACGTTGTCGGCGATGTCGCTGTAGTGCTTCTTAGGGATCACGAGCGTGTGGACCGGCGCCTGGGGATTGAGGTCGTCGAACGCGATGACCTGATCGTCCTCATAGACAACGGTCGAGGGGATCTCGTGGTTGGCAATTTTGCAGAAGATGCAATCACACATAGCTGGTTCCTTTCTTACAGACCAAGGTAATTATATTTGGTCGAGATGGTTAGAACGAGAGGTTGTCGTCGGTGTTGGCGGCCTCGCCGTCGGCGAGCACGTCGTTGCCGTCGACGTCCTTAAGGAGCACCGAGACCTTCTGCTCGGCATCGGACAAGCGGGTGCGCAGGCTCTTGAGGAGCTCGACGCCGCGGGTATAGCTCTCGAGCGACTCCTCGAGCTCCATATCGCCCGACTCCAAGCTGCGGATGATGAGCTCCAGCTCCTGCGAGGCCTGCTTGTACGTAAGCTGCTCGACCGGGGTCTTCTCTGCCATATCTGTTTCCTTTCCTAAAGGTTTATCGCTATGAAACGCGGTTTACTCGACCGCGTTGACGGTTGCCGACACGTTGCCGTCCGCCATGCGCACGCGGATGGCGTCGCCCGGCTTAAAGGTCTTGGCGCTCGTAGCCACGCCATCATCGCTGTACGCGATGGAGTAACCGCGGGCAAGCACCTTGAGCGGCGACAGGGCATCGAGCGACGCGGCAGCTCGGCCCAGGTCGGACGCGGGTTTGCTGAGCATCGTACGTCCCTGATGCTCCAGACGGGAACTCGCAAGCGTGAGCGCATGGCGCTTGCCATCGAGCCCTGAGGTGCTTGCGATCAAGCGCTCGGGCAGACGCTCGAAGTTGGAGCGGAAGGCCCCAACCGAACGCGTTATGGCGCCCGACAGTCGATCGGCAGTCAGCGCAAGCTCAGACTCGCGACGCTCGACCATAAACGTTGGATCGTTGAGGCACGGGCGGCATGCGGCGGCATCGAGGGCATCGCCCAAGCGAGCCGTATAGGTGTCCCAGGCACGACGACCGCGCTGGTCGAGCATTTCCAGATCGACCTGATCCGACCCGATCATCGAAGCCATCGCGGCACCCAGACGTTGATGGCGCGTCTCGAGCACGTCGGCCAACTCCGTCATAGCCGGCGCCACCGATTCGGCCGCCGCCGTGGGCGTGGAGGCGCGACGGTCGCTCACCATGTCGCAAATCGAGGTATCGGGCTCATGCCCAATGCCCGTCACCACAGGCACGGGACAAGCTGCCACCGCACGGGCAAGCTCCTCGTCGTTAAAGGTCATGAGGTCCTCGAAGGAACCGCCGCCACGCACGAGCAAAATGCAATCGGGCGCCGGCGTAATGGCAGCGGCGCGGTGCAAGCCCTCAATGAGCTCTGCCGGCGCACCCTCGCCTTGAACCTTGGCGCCCACGCAGACGAGCTCGACGAGCGGGTTGCGACGACGCAGCGTACGCTTGACGTCGTCGATTACGGCGCCCGAAAGCGAGGTGACGACCGCCACACGCGAGCAAAACACCGGAATGCGACGTTTGCGCGCTTCGTCCATCAGGCCCTCGCGACGCAGCTTTTCGGCCAACTGAGCCACCTGCTGACGCAGCAAGCCCTCCCCCGCCAGCGAGAACGAGCGGGCGACGAAGCTCATACGACCCGTGGGCTTGTAGAGATTGAAGCTGCCCTTAAAGCTCACCTGCATGCCGTCGCGCAAGTCAAAGGTGCGCTTAAGATAGGCGCCCTTCCAGATGATGCAGTCGACGGCCGCCGAGTCGTCCTTGATTTGGAAGTAGCAGTGGCCGCTTCGGGCATTGGGACCACGAAAACCCGTGACCTCACCCAAAACGCTCAGCTGCGGAATGGCATCGAGCGCGCCGGCGGCGATCTCCACCGCTTGGCTCACGCTGAGCTCTTTGCGCTCCTGCTCGTCCGAACCGTCGAACTCGGCGGAAACGGCATTGCCGGTTAGATTCCAGCCTGCCACGCAGCCTCCTTTCGTCATCGTGCACAAGGGCTCCGGCCCTGCGCAAATTCAAGTCCAACACATAGTACAGCGCCGCGGGGACACAAATCTCCGCGGCGCCTGTCAAGCCAATTTGTTATCGGTTGGAGTTTCTGTTGTAGCGAGCCATCAGGTAGAGCAGTTGAATGATCGAAGTGAGCGCTGCGGCCACATAGGTAAGCGCGGCTGCCGTCAGCACCTTCTTGGCGCCGTTGACCTGCTTGGAACTCATGCCCGACTGCTCGATATACGCCACGGCGCGGCGACTGGCATCGATCTCGACCGGCAGCGTAACCAGTTGGAACAACACGCTAAACGAGAAGAAGACCAGCGCGAGGGTCGTGAGTCCCGCAATGTTCATGAACAGGCCCATGAGCAGCACGATGGTCCAAGTGTTCTGGGTAAAGTTGACGACCGGGACCAAAGCGGTACGTACCTTCATCATGGCATAACCACTTTGACGCTGGGCGGCATGGCCCGCCTCGTGGCAGGCGACGGCAACGCTTGCGACCGACCCGCCCGAACGGTTGGCATCCGACAGATACAGATTGTTGTCCTGCGGGTTGTAATGATCGGTGAGCTCGCCGGCAACGCCCTTGATGCCCACGGCACTACAACCGTTGGCGTCGAGCATGCGGCGAGCGACCGTGGCACCCGTATCGCCGTCCGAGCGCACCTTAGACCACGTCCTGTACGTCGAGTTGATATAGCTCTGCGCGGCAAGGCCAAGCACCGTGCAGACAAGAACAACCAGCAGGTACAGCGGGTCAATGCCAAAGCCGTATCCATAGTAATAAGGCATGCGAATTCCTCCGAATCGAGTTACACGTTGGAGGCATTCTACCCACTCAAGCGGCTAGGCTTCCTTATAGCAATTCAATTTTGCCATCTTTGACCGTCAACCCCATGTTGCCCGAGAGCAGATCGTCCAGGCGCGAGCCCACGAGCTCAAAGCGCCAGCCTTCGCGCAGGGGACTCTGCTCGGGGTGCTCAATATAGTCGGCCAGGTCATCGCGCGAGGCAATGACCGAGGTCGCCACGCCCGAACGCTCGGCAACCAGACGAATAAGCGCGTACATGAGATCCGTCACGCTCTCCAACTCCGGCGAAATCTGACGGTGCCCGCGCACCATGAGCGGCAGGCGATCGTGTGGGCAGCTCGCACCGCGCTTA
>CAJMOM010000096.1:0-6216 GCA_905215005.1 uncultured bacterium
GATGGTAGCGCCGGTATCACGCAGCAGGATGGCGCGGATGTAGGTGACAAAGGCGGCAGGGCCAGCGGCGTCAACGTCCTCCTGGGCCTGCATATGCGCACTGGTCACTTCCTCAAGCTGCGCACGCGCGTCCTCGAGCTCCTCGACCACGCGACGTCGCTGATGCTCGGAGCTCGAAATCTGCCCGCGCATGTCAGACAGGCGCGACACCATGTTGTGGCCCTTTTCCTCGAGCAGGCGCATGTCGGAGTTAATGCGACCGACCACGTCTTGCATATGGCGGCGTTGCTCGCCCAGGTCGCCCACAAACAGGCCTTTTTCCTCGAGCATAACCTGGAGCTTCTCGAGCTCGCGCCCTTTCTCGCCCAAGCGGTATTGCGCAAGCTCAAGCTCGGCAGCCCCCTCTTTGGAGCGGCTCTCCAGGTCGTTCCACTGCGACTGCAGGGAACGCAGCTCGTCAACGGCCAGCATCTGCGTAAGCTCGTTTGCGCGCGAGGACAGCTCTTTGTACTTGCGCGCGCGATCGACCTGACGCTCCAGCGGGCGCAGCTGACGGGCGATTTCCTTATTGATGTCGCGGGCACGGGTCAGGTGCTCATCCATCGACTTGATCTTTTTAAGCGCACGTTCCTTGCGACGCTTGTGCTTGGAGATACCGGCGGCCTCCTCGATGAGGGCGCGGCGCTCCTCGGGGCGGCTCTGCAAAATGGCGTCGAGCTTGCCCTGACTGATGATGGAATGCGTATCCTTGCCCAGGCCCGAATCGTGCAGGATGTCCTGAATGTCCATCAGGCGGCACGGACTCGAGTTGATGAGGTACTCGCTCTCGCCCGAGCGATACATGCGACGGGTGATGGCGACCTCGTCAAAATCGACGGGCAGCATATGGTCCGAGTTATCGAGCACCAACGTGACCTCGGCGACACCCACCGGCTTGCGCGCTGACGAGCCCGAGAAGATGACATCCTCCATGGCCTGACCGCGCAGCTGCTTGGCGCTCTGCTCGCCCAGGACCCACAGAATCGAGTCGGAGATGTTCGATTTTCCCGAGCCGTTGGGACCGACGATGACGGTCAGGCCCGGCTCAAACGTCATATGGGCGCGGTCGGCAAACGACTTGAACCCTTTGAGCGTGAGGGACTTGAGATACACGGTTCCTCGCTTACACGTGCTTCTTGTTCAGAATCACGCCGTTGGTGGTGTAACCCATGCGGTCGAGCGCTTCGAGCGCGGCGGCTCCCTCGGCTTCCTTCTTTGAGGGGCCGGAGCCGCGACCCTGGCGAATACCATCGATCAAAACCACGGCGGTAAAGGTGGGCGCATGCGCCGGGCCCTCGGAGCCAACGAGCTTGTACGCCGGGGGCTCGTGACCGTCGGCTTGCACGCACTCCTGCAAAAACGACTTGGGGTTCGCAGGATGCTCGGCACGCTCGGAAGCCAAATGCGGCTTAAGCGTACGGTGAATGAACTCTGCCGCGGCATCCCAGCCGGCATCCAGGTACAGCGCGCCCACGAGCGACTCATAGACGTTCTCGAGGGCCGAATGCAGGCCGCGCGCACCGGTACCGGTCTCGGAGGCACCAAAGATGATGATGTCGTCGATGCCCAGCTCGTGAGAAACCTCGGACAGCGTAGCGCCCGAGACAAGCGACACCTTCAGGCGCGTGAGCTTGCCCTCGTCAAACTCCGGATAGGACTCAAACAGGGAGCGTGCGACCACAGCGCCCAAAATGGAATCGCCCAAGAACTCAAGGCGCTCATAGCTGGCAGAAACCGGCTGGCCCTCGACTGCCGAGGGATGCGTAAGCGCCGCGCGCAGCAGCACTTTATTATTGAACTCATGGCCCAGAATCTCCTGGGCGCGCGTGAGTCGTTCAGACAAAGCCAAGACCTAGGCCTCCCTGGCGTTTTCGATAGCGTCGACGGCGTCGGCGACAGAGTTGAGCGAGAGCAGAGTCTCGTCATCGATCTCGAGGTTGAACTCGTCCTCGATAGCCGTAACCAGCTGCAGGCGCTCGAGCGAGTTGGCATCGAGGTCGTCAAAGGTGGTCTCATCGCTAATTTCGGCAACATCGACGCCCAGAACGTCAGCAGCGACCTCGGCGATCTTGTCGAAGATTTCGGAGCGATCCATAGCGCTTCCTCTCATAGTGCATGAATACCAAAAGAATGGTACCGCCCGGGCGGTACCAAGACACGGTTCTGATTCTACCCCACGACGCACGCCCCGAGACGCATAACGCCGCTGTTATAAAACGATGCCGTCCATGGAGTTGGCGACATTCTCGACCAGCCCGGCGCGCACGGCTTCGGCCGCCGCGAGCGTACCGTTTTTAACAGCCTCGACCGAGGTGGCGCCATGGCCGATCAGGACCACGCCACGCAGGCCCAAAAGAATCGCGCCTCCCTTGGCGTCGCCCGAAAGCTTGGCCTTTATCTCGCGCATTTGCTTTTTAATGAGCAACGCGGCGATCTTGGTGCCGAGCGAAGACATAAAGGCACCCTTGAGTTCCTGCAGCAAAAACTTGGCAGCGCCCTCGGTGGCTTTGAGCGCAATATTGCCCGACATGCCATCGGCAACGACGACATCGAAGTTACCGGAGGTGATGTCCGTTCCCTCACAGTTACCAACAAAGCCGGGAACGGCGGCTTTCATGGCCGGGAAGCAGGCCTTGGTAAAGTTGGAGCCCTTCTCGTCCTCGGTGCCGTTACCAAGCAGGCCCACGCGGGGATGCTCGATGCCTAGGACGACGCGGGCATAGGCGCTACCCATCTGGGCAAAACGCACCATGTCATCAACCTCGACATCGGGGTTGGCACCCATGTCGCACAGCACCGTCAGACCGCCGGCGCGATTGGGCAGCGCATTGGTCAGACAGGGGCGCACCGGCTGCTTCTTGCCTTCGGCCTGATACCTAAACGGCGTCACGTAGGCGGTCGCAGCGGCGGTCATGGCGCCGGTGGAGCCGGCGGAGAAGAACGCATCCGCGTTGCCCTTCTTAATGGCGCGGCAAGAAAGCACGATCGACGACTTACGCTTTGTCATCACGGCGCGGATGGGATCGTCATCCATGGCGATAACGTCGGGTGCCTCAAGGGCCTCAACACGTGCATGGGAAGCTGCAAAGGGATTGACGATTTCGGCCGGGCCAGCTGCCAAGACCTCGATATCGGGATCGGCGGCAAGCGCAGCCTCGATACCATCGAGAACAACCTGAGGTTTCTCGTCTCCACCCACAACGTCTACACAAACGCGAACGTTACTCATATACATGCTCCTTATACAAAAATGGCCGACTCATTGAGCCGGCCATTGTGGTTCCATTTGGAACGGCATCGCATCCAGAGTATACCGTTACTCGGTAACGATAACCTCGCGGTCCTTGTAGAAACCGCAGCTGGGGCACACGTGGTGCGGAAGCTTGACAGCGCCGCAACGGGGGCACGTGGACTGAGCCGCAGCCGAGATCTTCATGTTGGCGGAACGACGGGTGTGAGTGCGGATACGACCCTGCTTTTGTTTAGGTACGGGCATAGTGACCTTCCTTATCAACTATCCAGTGTGGCGATTACGCGCAAGTAGCGATACTACCACAGTTTTACTCATCGAGCTTGAGATTCTTCAATGCTGCAAATGGATTTTCCGTGGCAGCGGCCCATTCCGCCTCTGCCTGGGCGGCGCAATCGCATTGCTCGACGTTGAGATTGCAACCGCATGTGGGGCACAGACCACGGCAATCGGGCTTGCAGAGCACCACAAACGGCGTGTCCATAACGACCGCGTCATTGATGGGCTCGCCCAGATCGACGAGACGGTCCTCACCCAGGAGCTCGTAGCCGTCCTCGTAAGCCTCGGGATCCTCGGGCTCCTCAAAGAGGTAGAACTCCTCGATCTCGCCAGCGATATCAAACGAGGCGGGCTCCAGGCAACGGTCGCACTCGCCGGTGGCGTGCGCGCGGACCATGCCCGTGAGCAAGACACCGGTACCGGCATTGGTAAAGACAACGTCGTAGTCGATGCCGTCCTGTAGCTGGTACTCCTTCTCGCCCACCGTGTAGGTAGCGACATCGACCTTACCGGTCAGCGGATACGAATCTCCAGGAAACTCGAGCTGCTCGGAAAGATCGACGGTAACGCTCGGGAACTCAGCCATTACCACTGACCATTCTGCTGGGCGGCACCCTCGTTGAGCTGCTGACGGCAACGGGTAACGGTGCCGGTCAGGCTCTTGAGGTTCTCCTCCAGGTGCGTAAAGACCTGCTCTGCGTAGTCCTCGGCAGCATAACGCGTCTCGCGCTCGTACTGCTGGGCACGATCGCGGATGTCGTCGGCCTGCTGCTGCGCAAGGCGGACGATCTCCTGCTCACCGGCAATGGTGAGGGCCTGCTGCTGAGCGTCGGCGATGATGGAATCAGCCTGAGCGGCGGCGGAAGCCATAAGCTCCTCGCGCTCCTTAAGGATACGGCGGGACTTCTGCCACTCCTCGGGATAGCTCATGCGGATCTCGTCGAGGATGTTGAAGAACACGTCGGCGTCGATGACCTTGAACTGAGCGTTCTTGCCGAAAGGCGGCTTGGCTTCCTCGATCAGCCCTTCGAGCTCATCGACCAAGCTGACGATCCTATCGCCAGGAAAATTCTCGCCCGGCATCCGGTCTCCTTTCATAGGTAACATATCATCGTGCTAGTTTACCACATGCCACCAGGCAATAAGAAACGTCACGAAAAGCGATGTTTGAGCGCTTCGACCACGTTGGGCGGGACAAACGTCGATACGTCACTACCGAGCGAGGCGATCTGGCGAACAACCGAGCTCGAGATATAGCCGTACTGCGGCGCGCTCATGACAAAGATGGACTCCAGCTCGTTATCCAAGCGATAGTTGAGGTCGGCCTGCTGCAGCTCGTACTCAAAGTCGGTCATGGCGCGCAGGCCCTTGACCACGGCCCCCGCCCCCTGCTCGCGAGCGAAGTCGACCAAGAGGCCGGTAAAGGGCAGGACCTCGACGCCGTCGATATCACCAAGCGCCTCGCGGGCCAGCGCCACGCGCTCATCGAGCGTAAACGTGGTGCCCACACCGTTTTTACCCTGCGACTCGGCAACAGCGACGATCACGCTGGGAAAGATGCGGCGGGCGCGGCGGATCACATCGATATGGCCAAACGTGATGGGATCAAAGGTGCCCGGGACGATCACGCGGTTGATGGTGTCACTCATGAGCATCCTCCTGAAACGTCGTGGCATCGTTGTTGTCAGCATCGGTGCCGGCGTTATCGCCCTCGCCATCGTTATCGCCGACCCAACGAAGCAGGTCGACCGAGGTAATGCCGTAGCGCTTCTCACGTACAGTCTCAAAGCCTGCCGGATGCGCGCCCGCATCGGCAGCGGCATGCTCAAACAAGGCGTAAGCGCCAGGTGCAAGTAAACCCTGCTGAGCCAGGTTCTGCAGCAGTTCCTCGACCGGCTCGGCACCAAAAGCATAGGGCGGGTCGAGCAGGACCAGATCAAAGGGGCCGCCCGGTACACGACCGCGCGAGGCACTCGCCAGCATGTCGCCCGTGACCACGCGCCAACGCGCACGGTCGCGGCAGAGCGACTCGATATTCTTGGTAATGAGCCGCGCGGCGTTGCGATCGATCTCAAACGTCGTGAGCGAGCGGGCCCCACGAGAGAGCATCTCTAACCCTAAGGCACCGGAGCCGCCAAAGGCGTCCAGCACACGAACCTCGTCCAAATCAAAGTCGAATGCCGACATGACCATAGATGCGCACGCCTCACGTACGCGATCAGTCGTGGGGCGGGTGACATCGCGACCACGGGGCTCCTCGATCTTACGACCGCGCCATTCGCCGCCGATGATTCTCATCCTCCGCTGACCTCCTTAAAAATGTGTCGATATCGCATGGCGACCGCATCGCGCAGGGGGCGCGTCGCCACGGAGTCAAGGGTGCAAGCATACCGCAAGAGCTCGACCGCGTCCAAATGGGCCCGCTCGATCAGCTCCTCGTCGGCATCCAGGTCGACAAAGCGCAGGGTCACACCGCCATGCTGACGGTACCCCAGGATTTCGCCCTCGTGGCGCAGACGCAGGTCCATCTGGGCGAGCGTAAAGCCATCCGAGGTTTTTTCGAGCGATTGCAGGCGATCTTGCGCCGCCGATGCGCCGCCGTTGCCCTTGGAGTGCGTCATGACCAGGCACGTGCCCGACACGCCGCC
>CAJMOM010000097.1:0-6200 GCA_905215005.1 uncultured bacterium
GCGCGGTCCTCACGCCAGGCGGCAAGCTCGCGCGCAATGCCCAGCTGATGGCGGCTGCAGGAGTTGATGCGCTTGACCTTGCGGAATGCCTCATGGCGGTCGGCGCGGTAGTGTGACTCGTCGGCCAACGGACGCAACTCGTCGAGCACCCAGTCCACGCGGCCCAGCTCACGCAGGCGGCTCATCATCTCGGTATAGGCGACGATCAGGTACTTGACGTCATCGATCGCGTACTCGATCTGTTTGTCGGTCAGCGGGCGGCGCGACCAATCGGTCAGCGACTCGGTCTTGGGCAACGAGACGCCGCAAAACGTCTGCACGAGCGCGCCGTAGGAAATCTGCTGGCGCTCGCCCAAAAAGGCGGCGGCCACCTGCGTGTCAAAAATGGGACGCGGCAGCACGCCCACGGTATGGAGCATAACCTCCATATCCTGCGAGCAAGCGTGAAACACCTTGGTCACGCTCTCATCGCCCATAAGCTCGGCCAGCGGCGATAGGTCGTCGATCACCAGAGGATCGACCGCGACGCTCTCGGCAGGGGTGGCAATCTGGACCAAGCACAGGCGCGGGTGGAACGTGCGCTCGCGCAAAAACTCGGTATCGACGGCAATCGCGTCGAACTCGCGGGCGCGTTGGCAAAAGTCGAGTAGAGCCTGATGTGTGGAAATGTACATATCAACCCATCGAATAAGGTTAGGCCCGAAAAACACGGGTAGGATATCGGCATTGCCTTACAACTATACTCGGTTAGTCACAGAACGGGAACGTAAGTATGCGCTGCCTTATCATCCACAACCCGGCATCGGGCCCCAGCTCAGATGAAATCTACGCGTTCACGCACGCCCTCGCGCAGGGCGGCGACGAGGTCGTGATGCGCTTTATCGGCGATGGCATGGAACCCGAGGACGCCGTGGCAGACGTGCGCGAGTTTGATCGCGTGGTCGTTTCGGGCGGCGACGGCACCGTCTCCAACGTGCTCGACCAAATGCGAGGGTGCGGTGTCCCCACGCTCGTCTTCCCCTCCGGCACAGCCTGCCTGTTCTTTAACAACATCGGTAATGCCCCCGAGGCAGCGGCGCTTGCCAAGGCTTGCCGCGCCGGTCGTACGGTCAAAGTGGACATGGGCGAGCTCTTTTGGCTCGACGAGAACGGCAACGAGAAGCGCCACGGCTTTATCATCATCGCCGGCTCGGGCTTCGACGCCGAGATCATGATGAAGGCCGCCCCCGCCAAAAACGACATCGGTGAGATCGCCTATTTCCTGTCGGCGCTCGCCACACCCAACCCCACGGTGGCGCACTTTACGATTGAGCATGACGGCATTGTCGAGGAGCTCGATGGCATCTGCTGCATGGCCGGCAACACCTCGGTCATTCAAAACGACATCAACCTGTTCCCCGATTGCCGCATGAACGACGGCATGGTCGACATCGCGGTCATCGAGCCCGTAAAAACCGTCCAGCTCCTGCCCACCGTGATCACCGCCGCACTCGACCCCGCTGGCAAGGTGCTCGGCCGCCCGCAGTTCAAGATCATCCAGACCAAGGAAGCCAAGATCACCTGCACCCCGTCGCTGGGCATGCAGTTCGACGGCGAGATCATCTCCAGCAACTCGGGCGTCTTTGGTGCCCGCGCACTTCCGCAATGCCTCGACCTCATCGTCGACGAATTCTCCCCGCTCGGAAAATAGGAGGACCCCATGAACGACAACCCCCTGATTGGCTTTATCGTCATCGTCTTGGCCATGCTCGTCGGCTATGCGATTAACGTGATCCACCGCCGGAAGAAGTAATTCCACATTGGTATGATATTCATCCAATTATCGTCTCCCCCGTTGTTTATGCATTTGCCAGACAGCGGGGGGATTTTTCTTTGTGCCCCGTGCAAGGCGCTTTATTCAGGTACAGTAATTGCAGGGCGTCTTTATTTAAATAAAGCTAGATAATGAGTATTCTTGTCCGCTCATCGCATATTTTAGGACGCTCATCGAGTATTTCATCGAAATAGATGAATACTATTTAGACTTCCGATAGGCTAATAGATGTATTTATTAGCTGAAATCCTGCACGGTTCCGCGGGGTTTCAACGGTTGGGAGGGATTATGAGGTTTACTCATCCTGTCAACACGCTCAAAAAGCTCGGCTGCGGCCTTGCGTTTGGAGCAGCGGCCATCATGGCCATGCCGACTTCGGCGCTCGCCTGCACCCAGATCTACATGGGCAGCAAGCTTACGGCAGACGGCAACACGTACTACGGCCGTTCCGAGGACTTCGGTCCGCGCTATGTCAAGCACTTTGGCATTGAGCCCGCACACAAGGACGGCAACAAGTACACCTCGGTCGAGTCCGGTTTTGAGTACAAGTCCAAGGGCGCAACCTACCGCTACACCTTCGTTCGCGACAACCCCTCGCAGTGGGAAGATCGCTACGACGCATATTCCGAGGCTGGCATCAACGAGAAGGGCGTTTCCTGCTCTGCCACGCTGAGCACCTCCTATAACGAGAAGGCCGAAGAGGCCGACCCCATCACCGAGGAGACTGGCATTGGCGAGTACAGCTATGCCAGCGTCATCCTGGGCGAGAGCGCCACGGCCCGCGAGGGCGTCGAGCTCATCGGCAGCCTGATCGACGAGCAGGGCGTCTGCTCCAACGACCAGATCATCATCGCCGACAGCACCGAGACCTGGCTGTTCGCCGCGCTTTCCGGCCATCAGTGGATTGCTATGAAGCTCGCCGATGACATCGCCTCGCTCAACCCCAACATCGGCAACCTCACCTATAACGTCGACCTCGATGACACCGAGAACTGTCTCCATTCCGAGGGCATCGAGTCCATGCCTAAGGAGAAGGGCTTTGCCGAGTACACCGACGGCAAGTTCGACGTCGCCAAGACCTACGGCGAGGTGATCGGCGAGGCCGGTATGCACCAGTGGTCGCGCTATATCCAGGGTCGCGATTACTTCATGGCCCCGCTGGCTGAAGGCACTGACTACGAGATCGTGAAAGACGAGCGCGAAGATGCTCGCGCCACGACCGGCGCCCTGGTCCACGAGATGCAGCCGCTGTTCTTCCAGCCCGGCAAGTCCGACTGGAACACCTTTGAGATGATCCGTTCCTTCGCCGCTCGCGGCGAAAATGTCGCCGGCCTCAACGCCAACACCGACGGCGCCTATGCCATCGGCTCCAACCGCAACACCGAGATCCACACCTTCCAGATCCGTCACGGCATGGATCCCGAGATCGCGACCATCCAATGGGAGATGCTCTCCAACGCCGAGTTCTCCGTCGCCATCCCCCTCTACTCCGCACTGCTCACCGAGGTCAGCCCCTACTTTAGCGATCAGGATGTCTCCTTCGATCACTGCGAAGAGGAAGACGTCGTGAACAACGAGGAGCCCAAGAACTCCATCAACTACGTCCTCATGGACATCAACACGCTCGCCTATGAGAACCGCGACCACTGCGCTACTGGCGTCCGCGCCTACCTCGACGCCCTGCAGAAGGAGCTCATCGAGCAGAACCTGACCGTCGACGAGGCCATGCAGGCCGCCGAGGGCACCGAGGCCCGCACCGCCCTGGCCAACAAAGCCGGCAAGGCTGCCACCAAAAACACCTACCTCAAGTGCAAGGCCATGCTCGAGGAGATGCGCGACTACCTCAAGGAGGAGGATTTCTCCGAGGAGTTCGTCCCGAGCGACTATGATGCCGACAACGACTGCCTGGTCGAGTCCATCACCTACGCCGACGAGGCCCTCTCCGATGAGGACGTAGCCGAGCCCGAGGTCGAAGAGGAAGAGGCCACCGAGAAGAAGTCCGAGGGCAACAACATGGCCGCCATGGCCGTTGGCGCCGTCGTCATCATCGGTGTCTGCGGCTTCGTGCTCTATCGTCGCAAGAAGGCCTAAGGCCCTCACGCTCTAAGGGAGGGCAAGACAGTGCGAGCGGTCTTGCCCTCCTCGCCTGTCATCCGACCGGCGGGAAACATCGCCGAAATCTTTTCAAAAAAGATTCCCTGCACACACTTCGCTGTGCTATAGTGCAGCGCAACAGCAACTAGGTGCGACCGCGCCACGGTATCACGAAAGGAGCCACCAACATGAAGAACACGATGACGTCTCTCAACAACTGGTGGTGGCGTGATGCGAATGCGATCGGTCGACAGTGAGTCCCTCACGCCTGTTTTTGCGCTCTAGGTGATTGGAAGGCCTCCGGTTTCGACCGGGGGCCTTTTTCTATCTCGAGCCCAATCGCATTCGCATCACGCGCCTCCGCTTTCTTCTCTTGCACTTCCCTTCCGAAAGGATTTTCACCATGTCTCAGAACACCACCACCGCACAGCCCCGCACCGTCCAGACCGCCGACCGCGGCAAACTTGACGTCCGTGCTCTCGTCCTGCTCGCCATCCTGCTCGCTGCCGGCTTCATCCTCAACTTCACCGTCGGCAAGGCCATCTCGGGCATCTCGGGCGGCATGATCAGCCCCGAGTTCATCATCTCGGCCTTTTGCCTCACCATCCTGGTCGTTCGTCCCAACATCGGCCAGGCGCTCGTCATTGGGCTCATCTCGGCTGCCGTGATCCAGATCACCACCACTTCGCCGTTCGTCGATTTTGCCGCCGAGGGCATCGCCGCCATGCTCATGGCCGGCATCGTCAACGCCGCCGGCAAGAACGGTCAGGTCAAGCCCGCCATCGCTATTGTCGCAACCTTCCTGACCACCTTTGTCTCCGGCGTCATCTTCATGGTCATCAAGATGGCCATGCTCGGCGTGGTCGGCGAGCTCGCCGCCGCCATGTTGCCCGTCGTCGCCATGACCGCCGTCTTTAACGCCATTCTGGTCGGCGCCCTCTACTTGCCCATCCAGAAGGCCCTCAAGCTCAACTAACCCGCTCGGCTTTACGAACCACCCCATCTTGGCGTTCATTCGTCGCTCGCATACCCAAGTACGCTTCGCTCCTCTTTCGCGCCAACCTGTGGCCCCTCGTAAAGCCGTCTCCGTGCTCCACCACCAAAGACTGTCCCAAACAACGAGCTTTTGGGGACGTTCTTAAACGACTAGCTATGTAAGAACATCCCCGATGACTATGAAAGGTATCCATGGAAACGATCATCAACGTCGACGATGTCTCGTTCTCCTATGGCACGCAGACCGAGCAGGCGCTTAAGCATATCTCGTTCAGCGTGAACAAGGGAGATTTTATCGGCATCATCGGGCCTTCGGGCGCCGGCAAGTCCACACTTGCCGCCTGCCTGTCGGGAGCCGTTCCCCACCATTACACCGGAACGTTCTTTGGGTCCGTCATGGTTGACGGCCATGACACCTGTGAAGTTTCGCTCACCGATGTGTCGCAGATTGTCGGCAGCGTGTTGCAGGACATCGACACGCAAATGGTCGCCTCGGTCGTCGAGGACGAGATGCTATTTGGCCTGGAGAACTTTGGCGTTCCCCACGACCAAATCGAGCAACGTGTGAGCGAGACGCTCGAGACCGTCGGCATCAGCGACCTGCGCGAACGCGAGATCGCCACCCTCTCGGGCGGCCAAAAGCAAAAGGTTGCCATCGCCGCCATCCTCGCCATGCGTCCGCGCGTGCTCGTGCTCGACGAACCCACCGCGGCGCTCGACCCCGCTAGCTCCACGCTGGTCTTCGAGACCCTGCGTGAGGCCAACCGTGCACTCGGCATCACCATCGTCGTCGTTGAGCAAAAGGTCGCCCTGCTCTCGGAGTACTGCAACCGCGTGCTCGTGCTCAATCATGGCGAAATCGCGCTACAGGGCGAGCCGCACGAGGTCTTCGCACACGCCGATGAGCTCCGCGCCATCGGCGTTGATTGCCCGCGTGTCACGCGCATTTTCAACAGCCTCGAGGCCGACGGCCTGGCCAGCGGCACTCCCTGTTTGGATGTTGATGAGGCCGAGCGCCTGATTACGGGCATCGTCGACCCCGCACACGCAAGCAGCGACATTCAGGCACCCGCCGGTTCGCCGCACGCACCGTCGTTGTGCCCGCACGCCAAGGACGCCGAGCCCGTGCTCACCTTCGATCACGTTGAGTTTGCCTATCCCAATGGCGGCGCCGCCGTCCACAACCTCAACCTGACCCTCTATCCCGGCGAGCTCGTGGGTATCGTCGGCCAAAACGGCGCCGGCAAGACCACGCTCACCAAGCTGCTTACAGGCCTGCTTAAGCCCGCCTCGGGCA
>CAJMOM010000098.1:0-6175 GCA_905215005.1 uncultured bacterium
TGGGTTTCCCGCTTTATCGTTCGCGCGCCGGTCGGCACGCTTCAGCAGCGCTACTTTGCCGAATACGGTACCTCGGCTGCGCGTATTATGTCGCAACTGGCCCTGCGCCAGCGCAATCCCATGGACTCCACGGCTGTGATCAATATGGTGTGCGGTCCTGCAGGTGAACCGATGGTACGCGCGCTCGAAGAGTGCCACCAGGACACGAATCTCTATCGCAACGCGCTCGATCGCCTGTCCCAGGCGGCGGAACTCATGCCCGCCGAGCGCGCCGAGGCCGTGCTGGTGCTGTTTGTCGCCGTCGGTTGTTCGGCGGATGTGCGGTCCTCGGTGAACTATGCCATCGACTACGCGCACGCGACCTGTGGCGGAGGCACATCCACGCCGCGTTCGCTTGGCATGTCGATGACCGCGGGCGAACGCGAACCCGCCCCGGCGCACCCCTTGGGCTTGCTGCGCGTACAAAACAGTTTTGTCGTGAGCGCCCCGCGCTGGATTCAGCCGAGTGAGCAGGGTGTTGAGATTGGCGCGCTGGCCACTGGCGAGGGCGATATTACCGACGTCGGCGACGATGTCTCGGCCCGCCATGCCCATATCTGGTGCGATGCTCAAAATATCTGGCACGTCGAGGACTTGTCGTCCACCAACGGAACCGTGGTGGTAAACGGGGCCACGCGCGTCTGCATTCAGGTCGAGCCCGGCCGTTCCGCCCAACTCAATCCCGGCGACGAGCTCAAGCTCGGCGAATCCACTACCTACGCCATCCTCTTCGGTGCCCTCTAGCCAGTCCTGCCAAATGATCCCGGCAGTCATCCAAGGTAACCCTTTACCGCCCGCCTATATTTGTCGAAATTACACTTAACGGCGGGGTACAATAAACCCGCATGCGGATTTCCGTTGCGGGCGCTTCCCATCGCCGGGGCGTGCCCGGGAGCATCCGGCATGCGGCCTTTGCGGCGCTCGGTCATGTGCAAGACGGGCGGTCGGGTCTGTGGGGCGCATCAGCTGCCCCTCGCCTCGGCATGTCTTCTCTCCACGCCACGTACCTGCTGCTGAGCCTGCCTGCCAGATGATTGGAAGCAACAGCGTAAATCCCATCACGCCAACATCCCGGCGATCGCCGGGGCCTGTATACCTATATGAGAGGAGAGGGGTATATGGCGCGTAAGTTCAAGTCTATGGACGGCAACGAGGCGGCCGCATATGTTTCGTATGCGTACACCGAGGTAGCGGGAATCTATCCCATTACGCCGTCCAGCCCGATGGCCGACCATGTCGACCAGTGGGCAGCCCAGGGTCGCAAGAATATCTTCGGCACCCCGGTCAAGGTCGTCGAGATGGAGTCCGAGGCAGGTGCAGCCGGTACCGTTCACGGTTCGCTGGGCGCCGGTGCTCTGACCACCACCTACACGGCTTCTCAGGGTCTGCTTCTGATGATCCCGAACATGTACAAGATCGCGGGCGAGCAGCTCCCGGGCGTCTTCCACGTCTCCGCGCGTTGCGTCGCTTCCCACGCCCTGAACATCTTCGGTGATCACTCCGACGTCATGGCCTGTCGCCAGACCGGCTTCGCCATGCTCGCCGAGGGCAACGTCCAGGAGGTCATGGACCTCTCACCGGTGGCTCACCTTGCCGCCATCGAGGGCAAGACCCCGTTCCTTAACTTCTTCGATGGCTTCCGCACCAGCCACGAGATCCAGAAGGTCGCCATGTGGGACTACAAGGATCTGGCCGAGATGTGCGACATGGACGCCGTCCAGGCTTTCCGCGACCACGCGCTCAACCCTGAGCACCCGCACACCCGCGGCAGCCACGAGAACGGCGATATCTTCTTCCAGAACCGTGAGGCCTGCAACAAGGTCTACGACGAGCTTCCCGCCGTCGTCGAGGGCTACATGAAGAAGATCAACGAGAAGCTCGGCACCGATTACGGCCTGTTCAACTACTACGGCGCTCCCGATGCCGACCGCGTCGTCGTGTGCATGGGCTCCTTCTGCGACGTGCTCGAGGAAGTCATCGACTACCTCAACGCTCACGGCGAGAAGGTCGGCCTGGTCAAGGTTCGTCTGTTCCGTCCGTTCTCCATCAAGCACTTCGTCGACGTTCTCCCCGAGACCGTCCAGAAGATCGCCGTCATGGACCGTACCAAGGAGCCGGGTTCCATCGGCGAGCCGCTCTACCAGGACGTCGTCTCCGCTCTCTACGAGGCCGGCAAGACGGGCATCAAGGTCGTCGGCGGCCGTTATGGCCTGGGCAGCAAGGACACGCCTCCCGCGTCCGCGTTCGCTGTCTTCGAGGAGCTCAAGAAGGACGAGCCCAAGCGCGAGTTCACCATCGGCATTGTCGATGACGTGACCAACCTGAGCCTGCCCGAGGCCGAGGATGCGCCCAACACCGCAGCCCCCGGCACCATCGAGTGCAAGTTCTGGGGTCTGGGTGGCGACGGCACCGTCGGCGCCAACAAGAACTCGATCAAGATCATCGGCGACCACACCGACAAGTACGTTCAGGCCTACTTCCAGTACGACTCCAAGAAGACCGGCGGCGTCACCGTTTCGCACCTGCGCTTTGGTGATTCCCCGATTCGCTCGCCGTACTACGTGACCAAGGCCGACTTTGTCGCTTGCCACAACCCCAGCTACATCGTCAAGGGCTTCAAGATGGTCCGCGACGTCAAGCCGGGCGGCACCTTCCTGGTCAACTGCCAGTGGAGCGACGAGGAGTTCGCCGAGCACATGCCCGCCGTGGCCAAGCGCTACATCGCGAACAACAACGTCAACGTCTACCTGATCGACGCTATCGACCTGGCGGCCAAGGTCGGCATGGGCAAGCGCACCAACACGGTGCTCCAGTCCGCCTTCTTCGCGCTGGCCAAGGTCCTGCCCGCCGAGGACGCCCTGCAGTACATGAAGGACGCGGCTACCAAGTCCTACATGAAGAAGGGCCAGGCTATCGTCGACGCCAACCACAAGGCCATCGATGCCGGCGCTACCGCCTTCCGTAAGTTCGAGGTTTCGGCCGACTGGGCTACCGCCGAGGATGCCGCTCCCGTCGAGCTCTCCGAGGAGACCAAGTCCGCCATCGCCCAGCAGGTCAAGAGCCTGCTCGAGCCCATCGATCGCATGGATGGCGACAGCCTGCCTGTTTCCGCCTTTGTCGATTGCGCCGACGGCCAGTTTGAGCTGGGCGCCTCCGCATACGAGAAGCGCGGCGTCGCCGTGGTCGTTCCTCACTGGGACGAGACCAAGTGTATCCAGTGCAACCAGTGCGCCTATGTGTGCCCGCATGCCACCATCCGTCCGTTCGCGATGACCGAGGACGAGGCTGCTGCCGCGCCCGAGGCTACCCGCACGCTCGACGCCATGGGCCCCAAGGCCAAGGGCATGAAGTTCACCATGGCCGTGTCCCCGCTCGACTGTATGGGCTGCACCAACTGCGTCAAGGTCTGCCCCAAGGGTGCCCTCGAGATGGTTCCCACCGAGCAGGAGATGGACCAGCAGCCCGTTTGGGACTACATGGTCGAGAACGTCTCCGAGAAGAAGGAGCTCATCGCGGCCAACGTCAAGGGCAGCCAGTTTAAGCAGCCCTACCTGGAGTTCTCCGGCTCCTGCGCCGGCTGCGCCGAGACCGCCTATGCACGTCTGGTGACCCAGGTTGCCGGCGACCGCATGTTCATTTCCAACGCCACCGGCTGCTCCTCCATTTGGGGCAACCCCGCTGCCACCGCTCCTTACTGCAAGGACAAGGACGGTCACGGCCCGGCGTGGAACAACTCCCTGTTCGAGGACAATGCCGAGCACGGTCTGGGCATGGCCGTGGGCTACGAGGCCGTTCAGCACAAGCTGATCGCCGCTACCCAGGACATCATCGCTGCCGATGGCCCGTCCGATGAGCTCAAGGCCGCCGGTCAGGCTTGGATCGACTCCGTCAACGACGCCGAGGCCTCCAAGACCGCTGCCGCTGCCTACGTTGCCGAGCTCGAGAAGTGCGGCTGCGACGCTTCCAAGGCGATCCTCGCCGACAAGGCTTACCTCACCAAGAAGTCCTTCTGGATCTTCGGCGGCGACGGCTGGGCCTACGACATCGGCTTCGGTGGCCTGGACCACGTCCTGGCTTCCGGCCACAACGTCAACGTCTTCGTCTTCGACACCGAGGTTTACTCCAACACCGGTGGCCAGGCCTCCAAGGCCTCGAACCTGGGCCAGGTCGCTCAGTTCGCTGCTGCCGGCAAGGTGACCAAGAAGAAGTCTCTGGCCGAGATCGCCATGAGCTATGGCTACGTCTACGTGGCGCAGGTCGCCATGGGCGCCAACCCGGCTCAGACCCTCAAGGCCATCCACGAGGCCGAGGCCTATGACGGCCCGTCCCTCATCATCGGCTACAGCCCCTGCGAGATGCACTCCATCAAGAAGGGCGGCATGCAGAACTGCCAGGCCGAGATGAAGAAGGCTGTCGAGTGCGGTTACTGGAACCTCTTCCGCTTCAACCCCGAGGCTGCTGCCGGCAAGAAGTTCTCGCTCGATTCCAAGGAGCCCGCGGGCGGTTATCAGGAGTTCCTGATGAACGAGGCCCGTTACGCTTCGCTGACGCGTTCCTTCCCCGAGCGCGCTGAGGAGCTCTTCAAGGAGAACGAGCAGGCCGCTATGGACCGCTATCAGCACCTGCTGAAGCTCAAGACGGTGTACAACGAGGCCTAAGTCTCCCACCGCAGGATCCGAGGACTGACCTTCGCGGACGTCCTCGGACATGAAAGAACCCCCGCTGCGCACTACGTGCGGCGGGGGTTCTTTCGTCCTGCGGAGTGTCCGCGAAGGTTAGCCCTCGGATCCTGCTACGACTACGTCCTCGGATTGTGTGGGCGGATGAAGGACGTAGTTGGCCGGGTATTCCGTCCCCTTCGCTGTTTCGCGGCTTTGCCGCGAAACCTCGCGCCACTTTGGGGATGGATGGGGGACTTGGCTGTTGCCGTCTTTTCGGAGCTCTTCTTTATTCCTTTTGCTGGATGAAAAGCCCCTTGTTTTTGCAGGGGTGCATACTCGACTTATAAGTGCATAGAATCTCGTATAGTGCGAGTAAGATTTTACGCTGTCCGTTTTGTGTTTAGCAGAGATGTAGTTTGCATAATCCGACATAATCCTCGCTGCATTTAAATAAAGTTGCACGTAAATGGCGTAGATATGCCTGAACTGGGGTTCTGTACGCTGAGCGGATAAAAACGACCGTTCACCGTTCCGCTATTTTCAAAATGAATAAAATGAGCGATAAAGAGAATATAAACCTTAATAAACTCGCGTATCGCACGGACGCGGGTTATTAATGGGTTGTAGGCCTTTTACAGAAAGGATTCCAGCAATGTCTAAGCCTCTTGGCAAGCCTGATCGTATTGTCGTCGCCCTTGGCGGCAACGCCCTCGGCAACAACCCCGTTGAGCAGATCGAGGCCGTGAGCAACACCGCCCACGCCCTTCTCGGCCTGATTGAGCAGGGCAACGAAATCATCATCACCCACGGCAACGGCCCGCAGGTCGGCATGATCCAGAACGCCTTCGCCGCTGCCCACGACGCCATCGGTACCCCCGAGATGCCGCTGCCCGAGTGCGGCGCCATGTCCCAGGGCTACATTGGTTATCACCTGCAGCAGGGCATCGGCCGCGAGATGCACAAGCGCTATAAGCGTTGGCACGCCGCCACCGTCGTCACCCAGATCGAGTGCGATCCCGACGATCCCGCGTTCAAGAACCCGACCAAGCCGATCGGCCCCTTCTACACCGAGGAGCAGGCCAAGGAGTTCATGGCCGAGGATCCCTCCAAGGTCTTCGTCGAGGATTCCGGCCGCGGCTGGCGTCGCGTCGTCGCTTCCCCCGATCCCAAGAAGATCGTCGAGGCTGACTCCATCCTCAACCTGCTCGACAACGAGTTCATCGTCATCGCCTGCGGCGGCGGCGGCATCCCCGTCGTCCGCGACTACGAGAACAAGGGCTGCTACAAGGGCGTTCCCGCCGTCATCGACAAGGACCTGGGCGGCGAGCTGCTGGCCGAGGACTGCGACGCCGACGTCCTGTTCCTGCTGACCGCCGTCGAGCATGTCGCCATCAACTTTGGCAAGCCCAACCAGGAGGAGCTCGAGGACCTCACCGCCGACGAGGCCGAGCGCCTGGCCGACGAGGGCCAGTTCG
>CAJMOM010000099.1:0-6149 GCA_905215005.1 uncultured bacterium
CTCGACCTCGGAGGGATAACCCACCATGGTAAAGACGACGTCGGCGTTCGCCGCGGCATCTGCCGGCGTGTCGGCCCAGACGGCACCGCGCTCGATAAGCGCGGCAGCCTTGGACTTGGTGCGGTTGTTGACCGTGACGGGATAGCCGGCATCCAGAATGTGGCCGGCGATGGGGGCACCCATGATTCCGGTGCCGATAAATGCGACGGAGAGCTTGTTTGCCATGAAACCTTTCCTTTTGGGTTGGGTGTTGTTACCAGGTTGAATACTCGATGTCAGCGTTTGGGCTGTGAGTCGAGGGCGATTACGGATGCAGCGCTTGCCTACTGACCGCGCACGCGGCGGGCGATACGGTCGGAAAGCGACGCCTTGTCGGCGCGGTTCTTACCCCAAAACGCGCAGGCCACCATGCCGGGACCCACGTGCGAGCCGATGGTGGGACCCACGGAGCTGCGAATGATCGTGACGTCGGCGCAGCCCTCCTCCTTGCGGATGGCAGCTTCGAGCCAGTCGCCGTCCTTCTCGGCATCGGCAGTCATGATGGCGATGGGCATGGTGCGGTCGGGCACGTAGTTCTCGCGGAACGACTTGAGGATGGACTTGAGCGCCTTCTTGCGGCCGCGGTTGACGCCGATCAGCGACAGCGAGCCGGCCAGGTCATAGGAAAGCTCGGGCTTGACGTCGAGTTTTGCCGTGAGCTGCGCCGCCGCGGGCGGAATGCGGCCGCCGGCAGCCAGTGCGTCGAAGCTCTCGAGCGTAAAGTAGCCGTGAACGTAGGCCTTTGCTTCGTTTGACCAATCGACCAGCTGCTTGGCGGTCAGTCCCGCCGAACGCTGGCGCACGGCCTCGAGCGCCAAGAGCGCGCCGGTCGCGCAGGGCAGAGCGTTGTCCACCACGTAGAGCTCAAAGTTGGGATACTCGGCGCGCACGGCATCCGCCGCCTGGCACGCGGAGTTGTAGCTCGACGACAGCGCCGAGGTAAAGCACAGGTAGACCGTGGGCGTGCCCTCTTTGGCGCACTCGGTAAAGAACTCGATATAGCGACCGAGCGACACAGCCGAGGTGGACACGCGGGCACCAGCGCGCATGCGGTCGTAGAACTCCTTAGGGCTCATGCTCGACCAGATGTCGTCCGTGCGCTCCTCGCCATCGATGATAAAGGGGAAGCCCAAGATATCGACATCGAGGTTCGCGGCAACCTCGGGGCTAAAGTCGCAGCAGGTATCGACGACGATGCGGCAGCGGTCAGAATGGCCGGTAGATGCAGCCTTGTCCATCAAAGCGACTCCTTACGTAAAAAAGGCGGCCACCCGCATGGGATGGCCGCCAACCGTTAACTCATGCAAGTTAACGTATTTTACTCGTCAAGTGTTTCGATGCGGGGCTTGATGATGCCATATCCACCATTCTTACGGTGATACACCACATTGATGAGGCCGGTCGTCGCGTTCTCGAACACGTAGAAGTCGTGGCCCAGCAGATCGGTCTGCACCAGCGCCTGCTCCTCAGTCATCGGGGCGACATCGATGACCTTCTCGCGGACGAGCAGGTCGTCGTCCTCCTCGGGCAGCAGCAGGTCGGCCAGATCCTCGACACGCTCGACCGGTGCGACATCCGCGGCGCTGGCACCGCCCTGGCGGTTGTCCACGACCTTGGTCTTGAACTTGCGCAGCTGGCGGGTGACCTTATCGGCGGAGAGATCGATGGCGGCATACATATCTGAGCCGTGCTCGGCAACGCGAATCACAGAGCCGCGGGCACGAACCGTGACCTCGACGATTGCCGGGTTGGGGTTCGAGGGGTTCTTCTCATAACGAAGCACGACGTCGACTGTCATGGGCTCGATATCGAAAACCTTGAGCGCCTCGCCGATCTTCTCATCCACATGCGCACGCAGAGCATCGGTTACCGTCGTCTTGCGTCCAGAAACCTTGATATCCATACGTGGCTCCAATCTGCCTCGGGGACTTACTGTACTGGCTATGTACCCATTGCCGTGCATTTAATCACCCGAATTCCCAAAGACCCGAATAACGACTGCTTGATACCGCATACCGAAGTCTCGCACTTTTCCGTGGCAAAGTGCGCTATAGGAAGGCGTCGGCAAAGCTAGTTTTTCTCCTGGAAATCAGCTTTTACCTGCCGTTTTTACCAAAATAGAAAAGCCGGGCTCCCCTATTGGGGAGACCCGGCTATGCGTGTTGAAACCGTGAAGAAGTGCCTCGTTCAATGTATGGCAGGCGCCACCCCTACCAATAACTAGCTATTGAGCTTGTTGATGTCATCGTCGGTGATGGTGCCCTCCTGGCTAGACGACGGGCTGTCGCCGTTGTTATCGGAGACGCCGTCATCGGAGGACTCGGTCTCGTTGGACGTGGAGTCGGATGCCTGCACATTGGCCCCCGAAACAATCTTGGCGGTAAGGTCATAGGGCATCTGTCCGTACCAGACGCAGTGGACCGCCTCGAGCGTGCCGTCGACCGTGATGCCGTCGAGGGCATCGCTCACGGCACGGCACAGCTCATCGTTAGAGCTAAGGCCTGCGACGCCAAGCGTGGAGGGCGCCTCGAGCGTACCGACATAGGAAATCTGGCTCATCAGGCGCGCGAGGTAACCACCAGCCGTGGAATCACAGATCACGTAATCGACCTCGCCCGACTCGAGCGCCTCAAAGCACTCATTGATGTTGGAGAAGGTCTTTTGGTTAGCGGTGATGCTTTGCTTGGCGAGCGCCTCCTGCGAGGCCGAGGAGGTCTGAACGCCCAGGGTAGCGGTGTTAAGCGTTTCGGTGGAAACGCTCAGCGACTCGCCGTCACTGCTCTTGCCGAATACGGCGGGGGCGTCGTACAGACAGGTGCCAAGCGAGCTGATGTCGCCGCCTGCAGACTTGATGTCGCCAATGAAGATGTCGGCCTTTTTATCGCTGAGCACGGAATCGGCCGAGGACGCATCGACAAAAGCGACCTTGAGGCCCATGCGGCTTGCAAGAGCGCGAGCGGCGTCAACTGCGTAGCCCGTGAGGTTGCCATCGGCGCCCTGCATGGCCTGCGGGGCATCGGAAGTGTCGAGGGCGACCGTAAGGGTACCGGGAGTGACCAGGGCATCGTCCGACACCGTAGGGGTAACGGTCTCGCGCTCGATCTGGTCAATCGTGGGCGTCGTGAACGTGGACAGTGGGTTGAACGCGCATCCGCTCAAACCCAATACGGCAATGACCGCCGCGGTCCCAGCACCTAACCGAGCCGCGTGCATCAAGCTGCCCCTCACCATGTCCACTACCCTGCCTTCTGTGTCGTATACAATCCGTGCGTTGCGCGGAATAACGGGTGTTCCCACCAGCTGACCTGGTATTTGACCCCACACTTGCGCACCGGGGTGTTTGCTCGGGAGGCCATAGCCACCTTCACGACTGGCCCGCTCGCCCGCGAGGCGGTATTGCCCCAAAGAAAGTAGAACGGACGGTGCGGCTTACATCTAGGACGCGCCATGATCGCGCCGCGCGCACGCGGTCGCTTACGTGGATCCCTTTGACCGCGTCTGTCTTGGACTAGGATGGACATTTCGTCCGTCCGCAACCACAGCCTGGCAGGAACGTAGCGCATTATAGCTAAGTTCAAGCTAAAGTTTAAGGTTAGGGGCGTCATTCGCACCGTGAGCACAGATTTTGCAGGTCGGAGCGGACCATTCGTGCCCCCATGAAGCCCGGAGCTCCCCTACGGGGAGCTCCGGGGCACCCGTCTCAGGGCGCCGTGTGCAAAAAACGGCAAATATGAGTACTGTCACCGATTTAGTAGCAGCGTTTTTCCGCCCCGCGAGCCCTTTTTGAGTTCCGTACAGCCTGCTTGGCGCCAAGATATTCCACATTCGTTTATTATCTTTTCAATGAATCCAAATTTTCGGCCCAAGTTTCTTTGTTTTTACTGCCACTAATCTAGTAACAGTACTCATATTTGCCGTTTTTTGCACAGGGCATATAAACAGACCCCCCTATAAAGCCATAGTTTTACGCCGGCTTGAGCCCAAAGCACGCTCGGAGCGTATTCAGCAGAGCATCTTGCCTCTTTCGACGTGCCTCTACGCGATTCTGATATCGCTTACCCATGCGTTGGTAAATGCGCCATGCGAGCGCTTCCATCGCTTCCATGTCGCAGAGCATTTCGTTGTTGACCGTCGCGACCTCGATTCCCATAGTAATCAAGCCCGTGTTGCGTTTTTCATCATGGACACGTCCCCTCCGGGAGGAATGACCCAGCTCACCGTTGTATTCAAGGTCAAACCGGGCTGCCTCCTGATATGCATCGCAAACTGCATGGGGCATCCCCGAGATTGCCTGCGCGCGGTCATCGAACTCAATCTTGTAGTCGGTCTTAAAGGGACCGCAGGCAAATCCGCCATAGGAAAACGGAAGCGAAAACAGAGCGAGCATGATGCACTCCATGGGCGAGCGCAAGTTTTCTGACAAGTAGGGACACAGACGCTGCAGTTTTTTGGCCGCATTCCCCTTGCATACCGCGAGGTAATCTGCCAGACGATCGGGCGTCAGCACCGGCTCAACCTCAAAGTAGCCCACATCTGCTGGCTGGTCCTTGTCCTTTGCAAGTTTATTCGTAACAGGCGAGGTGTAGGGAGGCAGATACTTCCCGCGGTCACTCAGCGAAATCTTAGAGCACAGCTCCTGAGCCAGGGCAAATGCCTGGATGCAGCCGACCTCGCGGGCGACGGCAACACAAAGGGCCTCGGGAAATAGACTGTACACCCCCGGTTCCACCTCTAGAATCGAGCCGGCGGGCAACCCGGAGCATACGGACCAGCTCACGCCAGGCATGCGGCGGCGCTGCGCCGCAGATCCCACCAGCAAGCAAAGATCTTCTTGCACCTCGCCGCTTGCGGCCCCAATCCGCACCAAGTCGGGAAGATAGATGTCCTCGGTCGAAGGCGACGACGTGCGCAGCACACGGCGCTCTTCATCGGGATCGAGGTCCCTCCAGCTGATGTAACCCATTTGTCGGCGCTCGGCGCGCATCATTCGTAGCGCCGAGGCGCCTGTTAGGATTACGGAAGCCGCTAGCTGCTCTTTTGTCGGTTTGTTGCACCGCCTGATTGTTACCGCCACATGAATCACCCCTACCAAACGCGTGCGATAGCAAGGCCATCGACTGCCGCAGCGCCGGCGCGCTTGAGTTCCGCCGAAGCCGCTGCCATCGTCGCACCCGTGGTGATAACGTCGTCGATAAGCAGCAAGCGGCGGCCGTGCACGTCCTCAACCGTCTCGTACATGCCTTGGGCACGCTCGCGGCGCTCCTCACGACCGAGTTCGCGCTGGTCGCCATGCCCGTACTTGACGAGAGCATCGAGCAAGGGAACACCCGACAGCTCGCAAAATGGGCGCGCAATGGCCTCCATATGATCAAAACCACGCCGCCGAAACGCTGCCGCCGTCGCAGGCACAAACACCACCGCATCCGCACCGGACAGCACACCTCCGTAGCGATCGGGCGCTACGACCTGGGCATGCAGGGCGGTGTCGTAGACCAGCTCCGCCAGATACGGAGCCAGACGTCGCTCGCCCGCATCCTTGTACGCTTTAATGATGCGCGGCAGCGGATGCGCATAGACGGCGCACGCCAGGCAGCGGTCGAGCGCCTCCGCCATTGCCGAGGACGTGCCCTCGACCGAACACTCAGTGCACAGCAAATCCCCAAACGGGGCGCCGCATCGGGTGCAGCTATGACGTGGGTCGATGAGCGTGAGCGCGGCCAGGCAGTCTTGGCAAATAAGCGCATCGGCGCGCTCGCAGCCGGCACATCGTGTTGGCGACAATGCCTCGAGCGCCTCGCGTGCCGCCCACTCGGCAAACGGTAGCAATTCGTCCGCAAACGGTAGGGCACCGGCACCCTGCAGACGGCTCAATATGTTCAGATGGCTCTTCAAGACACAACCCTCCCTACGTTCGGTCGCAGGGAGGGTTGTTGATTCGGCGCTATGGTACCCCGATGCGCTCGGGGCAAGGCGAGCTAAATCCGCTTGCGGGCGTTATTCGCCGGCGGGCGGTTGTGATGCGGACGAAGACGGGGTCGAGCCCTCGCCACCATCCTGGCGCGGCTTGCGGGAACGGCGACGACGACGGCGCTTTTGACCCTGGTCGGCCG
>CAJMOM010000100.1:0-6121 GCA_905215005.1 uncultured bacterium
TGTCCAATAATTCGTCTGAAACATAATGAAAAACCGTTTGATGTGAGTTAATATAAACAACGTCGTGAATCTGACTCCTGCCACATGCATGACAGGGGTTAAACACAAAAAGGAGTCAACTATGGTTTCTGAGAAGGCTACCCTCGTTAATCCTCAGGGTCTGCACATGCGTCCGGCTGGTCTGTTCGCCTCCACCATGGGCAAGTATGCCTGTGACGTGACGGTCGTTACCCCCGAGAAGGAGGTCAACGGCAAGTCCCCGATGGCCCTCATGGCTGCTGGTATCCCCTGCGGCACCGAGGTCGAGGTCAAGTGCGACGGCGCTGACGAGGCCGAGGCTCTGGCTGCTGCCATCGAGCTCATCAAGAGCGGTCTTGGCGAGTAGAACTCAAACGGGTCGCATGTTGAACAACTAAGTTCATATTTGGGGGCGCAGTGACCTGTTGTAAGGTAGCTGCGCTCTTTTGTCATGGATATGGCAAAACGCTTTATCACATGACACGGAGAGAGGAATGGGAATGTATCAGGGAGTCAACGCTTCCGAGGGCATCGGTATCGGCACCGTCATGGTTGCCGTCGATCCCGACTTGACGTTTGAGCCGCACGAGGTTGCTGATTCGGCAGCAGAGAAGGAGCGCTATCAGTCCGCTCTTTCGGTCTTCTGCGAGAAGACCCAGGCTCAGGCCGACCACATGAAGGAGACGGTGGGCGAGGCCGAGGCCGAGATCATGAGCGGACACATTGTCCTGGCTCAGGACCCGGGCATGACTGACGCCATCAACGCCGCCATTGACGGCGGTACCTGCGCCGAGCAGGCGCTCATGGACACCTCGACCATGTTCGAGAACATGTTCCTGTCCATGGACGACGAGATGTTCCGTCTGCGCGCGGCCGACATCGCCGACATCCGCACCGGTATTCTGGCCGAGCTGCTGGGCAAGGAGGTCGTCGACCTCTCCGTCCTGCCCGAGAACACTGTCGTTGTCGTGCACGACCTCACGCCGTCCATGACCGCCACGATCGATAAGGCCCACGTTGCCGGTATCGTCACCGAGACCGGTGGCCGCACGTCGCACTCCGCGATCATCGCCCGCGCCCTCGAGATCCCGGCTGTCCTTTCGGTTTCCAACAGCTGCACCGCACTGCGCAACGGCATGACCGTTGTCGTCGACGGTGGCAAGGGTATCGTTGAGGCCGATCCCGACGAGAAGACGCTCGCCGCCTACACCGCCAAGGCCGAGGCCTTCGCTGCCGAGAAGGCAGCCCTCGAGGCCTTCCGTGGCAAGCCGTCCGTGACTGCCGATGGCATCAAGAAGATCATCGCCTGCAACATCGGTAACCCCGATGACGTGCCCAACGCGCTCGATCACGACGCCGAGGCCATCGGTCTGTTCCGCTCCGAGTTCCTGTTCATGGACTCTGCTGAGCTTCCTTCCGAGGAGGAGCAGTTCAACGCCTACCGTAAGGTCGCCAGCGCGCTCAAGGGCGCTCCGGTCATCATCCGCACGCTCGATGTGGGTGGCGACAAGGAGATTCCGTATCTGCACATGGTCAAGGAAGATAACCCCTTCATGGGCTTCCGCGCCGTGCGTTACTGCCTGGCCAATCCCGACCAGTACAAGGTCCAGCTCCGCGCTCTGCTGCGCGCTAGCGCCTTCGGTGACGTCAAGATCATGATCCCGCTCGTCACCTGCGTCGAGGAGGTCTTGGCTGTCAAGGAGCTCGTTGAGCAGTGCAAGGCCGAGCTGACCGAAGAGGGTCGCAAGTTCAACGAGAACATCGAGGTCGGCATCATGGTCGAGACGCCCGCCGCTTCGCTGCTCGCAGACCGTCTGGCCGAGGTCGCCGACTTCTTCTCCATCGGCACCAACGACCTGATCGGCTACACCATGTGCGCGGACCGTGGCAACGACACCATCTCCAACCTGTACCAGGTTTACTATCCCGCCGTGCTCCGCTCGCTCAAGAACATCATCGAGAGCGGCGTGAAGGCCGGCATCATGGTCGGTATGTGCGGCGAGGCCGCTGCCGATCCGCTGCTCGAGCCGCTGCTGATCAGCTGGGGCCTGGAGGAGTTCTCGATGAGCGCTCCGTCGATCCTGCGCGCCCGCAAGACCATCAGCCAGTGGACCAAGGCCGAGTGCGACGAGCTCGCCGAGAAGGCACTCGCCTGCAACACCGCCGCCGAGGTCAAGGCACTGCTCGAGTCCGCAGCTCGCTAATTTGGTATCAGAGGTAACCGCGTGGTTGGAATGGGCCGGCCACGCGGCCCTCACATATACAGGGGGTACTGTAAATGTTCTACACGCTAACCGCTAACCCGGCTGTCGACATGACGGTTTCGAGCTCTCCGCTCGAGCCCGATGAGAACGTCCGCACCGGCTCGGCCAGCTACACGGCTAACGGCAAGGGCCTCGACGTGTCCTTCGCCTTTAAGAAGATGGGCGTCGACACCGTCGCGCTCGGCTTCTTTGCTGGCTTCACGGGCAAGTTCATCGTCGAGGAGGTCATGAACCTGGGTTGCCTCTGCCGCCCGGTCTGGACCGACGGTATCACGCGCATTAACACCTACGTCAACGATGGCCAGCACGAGTACGGCATCCTGAACCCGGGTGCTCCGATCACGCCGCAGCACCAGGAGGAGCTCTACAACATCCTGGACACCGCGGGCGATCTCGAGTGCCTGATCGTTTCCGGCTCCGTGCCTCCCAAAGCTACGCCTGACTTCCTGGCTAAGGTCATGGAGCACGCTCAGGCTCGTGGCGCCGACGTCGTCCTGGACCTGTCCTCCGACAAGCTCAAGGAGCTCGCTCACAAGAAGCCGCTGCTCATCAAGCCGAACCATCACGAGATGAAGGCCATCTTCGGCGTGCCGGTCGACACCGACGACGAGGTTCGCGTTGCCATGAAGATGGCTCACGACGCTGGCGTTCAGAACGTGCTGCTCACCCGTGGTAGCCGCGGCGACGCTTACTTCTCCAACGGCGAGGACATCTGGTACGCCAAGCGTGAGTTCAACATCAAGCTGGTTTCTTCCGTCTGCGCCGGCGACTGCACCCTCGCTGCTTTCCTGCACAAGTGGTACAGGGATCGCGACAACGTCGAGGAGGCCATGAAGCTCGCTATGGCCACCGGCGCCAACGTTGCCGAGTCCGTCGGCATTGGCGACTTTGGTCACGTCGACGAGTACAGCAAGCGCGTTGCTGTCCGCAAGCTCGATCGTCAGTAATCGAAACGCGACATATTTGTGCGCATGTGGCGCCCCGGTTTCGGCTGGGGCGCCTTTTTGTTCCGCCACGGGGGAGAGGAGTCCCGCTGTACTTCATCGCTTCCACACCGTTCGCCGAGTTGTCCTAGCCTTTTACCGATACGTGGAATATACTTTCATTAACACGTTGCTTCGTGAAAGGAACATTCATGATTTACACGCTCACTGCAAATCCCGCCATTGACTACAACATCGCCTGCGACGGCCTTGCTGCCAACACCGTCACGCGTACCCGCAACGCCGTCTACACGCCCAACGGCAAGGGCCTCAACGTCTCGTTTACGCTTGACCACTACGGTGTCGACACCACGATCTTGGGTTTCTTCGCCGGCTTCTCGGGCGAGTTTATCGTTAAGGGCGCCGAGGCCCTGGGCGTGCCCGTCAAGCCCGTGTGGACCGACGGCATCACGCGCGTCAACGTGTTCCTCAATGCCGGCCCCGACACCGAGTACAACATGGTCAACGCCGGTGCCGCCATCAACGAGGCCAACGAGCAGGAGATGTTTGAGCTTATCGATTCGCTCGATGACATGACCTGTCTGGTCATCAGCGGCTCGCTGCCTCCCAACACTTCCGAGGGCTTCCTGGCCGAGGTCCTGCGCCGCGTCAAGGCCAAGGGTGCCGAGTTCGTCCTCGACATCTCGAGCCATCAGCTGGCAGATCTCATTGCTATGGAGCCGCTGCTGATCAAGCCCAATGACGACGAGCTGCTTGACATCTTTGGCATTAAGGTGAGCGGTGGCGACGATGAGTCCGTCAAGGGCGCAATGGCCGAGCTGCACGCCAAGGGCGCCAAGAACGTGCTGCTGACCCTCGGTGGCGCCGGTGCGTACTTCTCCAACGGCGAACATATCTGGTTTGCCAACCGCACCTTCGACGTCAAGTTGCTGTCGACGGTGTGCGCCGGCGATTCCTCGCTCGCTGCCTTCCTGTCCGTGTGGCACGACGCCCCCGAGCGCGTCGAGGACGCCCTGCGTCTTTCGATGGCTACCGGCGCCAACGTGGTCGAGTGCCCCGGTCTGGGCGATTTTGCCAAGGTGGACGAATATAAGAAGCACATCGAGGTTCGCCAGGTCTGCTAGCCGCATCGATACATCGTTGCCGAACACCCGCTTTGGATTACCAAGGCGGGTGTTTTTTGCGCGCTGAACGTATGTGGCGTCTGCTGTCTCGTTTTATCGAATTGACGACGCGATTGCGTGTGCGCGCTTTCTCGTTTCTTGTTAGACTTCTTGAGAACCATCGATTAACGCTCACGAGTGCAGGAGGCCATAGGCATGTGCAATGTTTCGCTCAACGGTACGCAACCGTCCGATGCCTCCATCCGTGTCCTGCGTGCGCTCGAGGCAGCCGGTCTTGAGGCTTGGTATGTTGGCGGTTGGGTGCGCGACGCCCTGATGGGATGCCCCAGCCACGATGTTGATATGTGCTGTAGCGGCCTGTGGCAGGAGTCCAAAGCGGCGCTCGAGGCTGCTGATATCGCGGTCGTGGAGTCGGGCATTAAATTTGGCGGAATCACGGCTATTTCCGATGGTGAGCGTATCGAGGTCACCACGTACCGTCTGGATGGCTTCTATACCGATGGGCGCCATCCTCAGAGAGTCGAGCGTGCCGCCTCGCTTGAGGACGATCTGGCGCGCCGCGACTTTACCGTCAACGCCATGGCCTGGCATCCCGAGCGCGGTCTTGTCGACCGCTACGACGGCCAGGGCGACCTGGAACGCAAGCTGATCCGTGCCGTTGGTGATCCCAAGCGTCGCTTTAACGAGGACGCCCTGCGCATGCTGCGTGCGGTGCGCTTTGCCTGCCGCCTGGACTTTATGATTGAGCCCGAGACTAAGCGCGCGCTTGCCGAGTGCGCGCCGCTGCTCGATGCCGTGGCGCGTGAGCGTGTGGGTATTGAGCTCGAGGGCATTCTTTCGACCGGTCATGGGGGAGACGCGATGCTGCGCTACCCCGAGCTCATCTGCGCCGCCGTGCCCGAGTTGGCAGCGGGTCGCGGGTTTGATCAGCGCAGTGTCTATCATGCGTTTAACGTCTACGAGCATATCGCCCGTGTGCTTACGGTGGCGGGGGAGCTCGCGCTGTGTGACGGCGTCGCGCCCTCGTCGAGCCTTATGTGGGCGGCGTTCTTGCACGACGTCTCCAAGCCTGATTGCTTTACGGTCGACCATGCGGGCAGCGGACACTTCTACGGTCATCCAGAGCTCGGCGCCAAGAAGGCGCGCGTCATTATGGATCGCCTGGCACTCTCGCACGACTTGGTGCGCGACGTGTGCCTGCTCATCAAATACCATGACAAGCCGCTGCGCCCCGAGTGCTCCTGTCTGCTCAATATGATGCGCGCGCTTTCGGGCGAGGGCGTCGACACGGCCCGCCTGATTGACGAGCTCATGGACCTCAAGCGTGCCGATACGCTCGGCAAGGCCCCGTCGTGCTTCTATTACGTCGAGACGATTGAGGAGATGCGCGCGATGGCGCACGAGCTACTGGAGGCGGGGGAGCCCTATACGCTCAAGATGCTCGCCATCAACGGCGGCGATCTGATCCGTGCCGGAGTCAAGCCCGGGCCGGAACTGGGTCAGCTTCTCAACTCCGCCCTCGACGCCGTGATCGAAGACAACATTCCCAACGATCGCGAAGCCCTTTTGGTCCATCTCAACTTGAATTAACTACCTATTTTACCTGCGTGTTCCATAACCTGCCGACAATTTTTCGGCAATTTGGAATTTCTTCTTGCGCTGACGTTTTTTGTCCCGTAATATACTTCCTTGCAGCACGGCAGTGCAGATGTCATGTGGCCCGTTCGTCTAGCGGTTTAGGACGCCGCCCTCTCAAGGCGGAGATCACCAG
>CAJMOM010000101.1:0-6105 GCA_905215005.1 uncultured bacterium
CTCGCTACAGAAAAGCTGATAAAAAAGTTTGTGTGCCGCCCCTTATGGGGCGGCACGTTTTTGTGGGGGCCGGTTGGGGCGGTGACGTTGCTTAGAGGGTACACTGGGTAGCGTTGGCTATTCGTTTCCTCTTGTGAGGTGTTGGTTATGGGTAAGAAGTCTCGGGCTCGGGTTGCTGCGGCGGGGACTCGCAAGGATCCTGGTCGTCGGGTTGCCGAGGGTAAAAAGGCCGATCGTGCTGAGAAGGACAAGAAGGTCGGGGCGCATGCTCATCCTGAGTGGGCGCCCCATTTGAATTCGGCTAGTGAGGATTTGACTGCCAAGTTGTTTACTCTGGTCGAGGTGGTTTTGGGCGTGGTACCCCTTGTGGTTATCGGTTTGTCCTTGGCTTCGAAGGACGCCACGAGTGTCGATAAACTCACCGAGGTCTTTTCGCAGGAGCCCTCGATGGTGGTCACGTTTATTTCTGCGTGCTTGCAGCCGTTTGTGGCGTACATGCTGTATATGGTCTACCACAAATACTGCGAGGGCGACGCTGGTTTTGTCGCCGGCAACCTGATCGGTCTTTTGTGCTCCGAGATCCTACTGCTCAATATCCCGGGCGTCATCGGTATGGGCATCTTGCTGTGGCGTGTTTGGCGCAACGTTGCCCCGCACTTTGAGAGCTGGCTATTTGAGCGCCGTTTTACGGGCGTGGTGGCCGACATTGCCGGTTCGCTCGTGATTCTGGCCTTGGCGTTTATGTGCGCCACCGCCGCCCGAGGTCTCGCGGGCATGTAAAGCTGCCTTCACCGACTGCGGAGCACAGGGCGGGGAAACACCTTTCCCTCTCGCTCACGGCTCCGCAGGTCGCGCGAGGCAAAGGTGTTTCCCCGCCCTGTGCTCCGGCGTTGAGTCGTCGCATACTCGTTACAGAAAAGCTGATAATAAGTTTGTGTGCCGCCCCTTGGGGGCGGCACTTTTTGTGTGGGGTCCCTGTCTTCACAATTTCCGTCAAGCTTTTGGTTAGGTTTTGGTCGGTTGGCGCAAGGGCGAAAGGGCAAAAGATTGCTGGCGAAAAAAGCTCAAAGAAAGTGCTGGTAGGGGAGTTGTTGAGCTATTTGACAGTTTTCTGACAAAAGAATCTTTGCGGCTATTGCCACGGATTTCGTTGCCGCAGCCGCGATGGTGCGGGATGCTGGGCGCAAGCGTCGAATGCTCCGATTGAGGAGGCCAACATGGATCTGTTTCTTGAGACCCCGCAGCAACAAGCCGAGCGCATGTTGCGCCAACAGCAACGGCTTATGGAGATGCAAATGCAAGGGGCGGCCGTCCAGCCTTCTGCGCAAAACGCCGCGCCCGCGGTATCGTCTGCGGGTGAGGTGGACCCAGGAGCCTATTCCGTACAGCAAGATTCATATGCGCAGGAGCTTGCGTTCGACAAGCGTCGTGCGCGTCGCCGTCGCTGGGCCCAGCGCCTGCATACGCTGGCGATGATCGTGCTGATCCCGTTGGGACTCGCGGCAATCTTCTTGGCCTCATATGCCCTCACGTGCATTCTCAACGGCGCCTCGCCCAGCGAGGTGCTTGAGCACTTGGCAGCTCTCGGCCAGCGCCTAGGCGATGTCGTAACAACCATCCGCGCCGGCTGGGAGAGTTAGCGTTTTAGTACCTGTGATCCAAAATCCATTTGTCCGATTGACATGTGACGCTCGGTGCGTGTGGCGGGGTAAGATTGATCGCGGTTTTGATTGGTGGTCGATTGGGTTTGTTGGGCGGAGTCTATGTCTGCTATTGATATCGTGCTTGTTGTGATCGCCTTGGTGGCGGTGGGGGTTGCTGTGGCTTGTGCCCTGCAGCTCAAGGGCCTTCGCGCCGAGCTGCGGGAGCGCGGCGACAGTAGCGCGGAAACGCTGGCAGCACTCGAACAGGCCAACAACGCGCTCGATGCCCTGAACGTCGCGCTGGCCGAAACTCGCCGCACGGCCAACGCCATCGCGCAGCAGCAGACGACAGATGCGGCCGTGGAGCAGCAACGTTACCTGACCATCGCACGTGAGTTTTCGCAAGCTGGTGACCGGATGGATGACCTTCGCCGCGAGACGGCCCAACAGCTCGGTGCCAACCGCGAGGGCATCGAGCACCGCCTGGACAAGGTGCGCGAGACGGTCGATGCCCAGCTGGGCGCCATCCGCAAGGACAACAACGTGCAGCTCGATCAGATGCGCGCGACGGTGGACGAGAAACTCTCCCGTACGCTCAACGATCGCCTGTCTGCATCGTTTAAGCAGGTGAGCGACCAGCTCGAGGCTGTGTACAAGGGTCTGGGCGATATGCAGTCCATTGCCACCGGTGTGGGCGACCTCAAGCGCGTGCTGGGCAACGTCAAGGCGCGTGGCATTTTGGGCGAGGTGCAGCTGGGTGCAATCCTGGCGGACATCCTTACGCCCGACCAGTATCTGGAAAATGTCGCCACCAAGCCTGGCGCCTCGGAGCGCGTTGAGTTTGCCGTCAAGCTGCCGGTGGACGAGGGCGATCCCGTGCTGCTGCCGATTGACTCCAAATTCCCGGGCGACGCGTACGAGCATTTGCTCGACGCCCAGGAGTCGGGTGACGCTGAGGCCGTCGCCGCAGCGCGCAAGACGCTCGATATGATGGTAAAGCGCGAGGCGAAGGACATCTGCGAAAAGTATCTGAGCGTGCCCGCGACCACCAACTTTGGCATTCTGTTCGTTCCGTTTGAGGGGCTGTACGCCGAGGTCGTCAGCCGTCCCGGGCTTATCGAGACCCTGGGCCGCGACTATCACGTCAACGTTGCCGGCCCCAGCACCATGGCGGCCATCCTCAACAGCCTGCAGATGAGCTACCAGACGTTTAGGCTGCAAAAGCGTACCGACGACGTGCTGCGCGTGCTTTCTGCCGTCAAGGCCGAGCTGCCGCGCTATCAGGCGGCGCTGCGCCGCGCCCAACAGCAGATCGAGACCGCAGGAAAGACGGTCGAGGGCATCATCACCACGCGCACCAACGTTATGGAGCGCAAGCTCAAGGATATCGACGTGCTGGAAGACGCGCGGGAGGCCGACGAGATCTTAGGGCTCACATCCGCGGAGCTGCTCGCAGGCCAAAAAGACGAGGACTAGCTGCATCTGACGGTGGGGCGCCGGTGTAAACGCGGGTGCCCCGCTGCTTTTCGCATCGTGCTTGCCTGAAGTGCGCTTTAGTGTGCAACAATGGCGTTTCGCCCTATCAGACGCGAAAGGAAGCCCATGTCTCAGAGAAGCACCAGTCCGCTCAAACGTTCCACCGTGCGCCGCACGCTGCAGCGTTTTTGGGGCGTCACGCGCACGCAGCCGCTGATCGTCTTCCTTTCGGTGTTCTCGTCGGCGGGCTACATCTTTTTGCTCACGTTTGCCAACACCTACGTGATGGCCCTTATCGTTGACCGCGTTCAGGCCGGCCCCGTGGCGGGTGACCAGGTGTTTGAGGTCTTTGGCCCTTACATTCTGGCGCTGGTGCTCGTTAACCTAGTGGGCCAAATCCTCTCCAAGCTGCAGGACTACACCGTCTACAAGCTCGAGATTGCGGGCAACTATCACCTGGCGCGCCTGTGCTTTGACACGCTCTCCAATCAATCCATGACATTTCACACCAGCCGCTTTGGCGGATCGCTCGTGAGCCAGACGAGCCGTTTTATGAGCGGCTACACGGGGCTGGTAGACGTGACGGTGTATTCGCTCATTCCCACCATCACCTCGGTTGTCTGCACGGTGGCGGCGCTCGCTCCGGTGGTGCCGACGTTTACCGTGATCCTGGTGGGCATTATGGTCGTCTACATCGCGTTTGTCTGGCTTATGTACAAGCGCATCATGCCGCTTTCGGCCGCGACGTCTGCCGCGCAGAACAAATTGTCGGGTGTGCTGTCCGACGCGGTCACGAATATCCTGGCCGTCAAGACCTGTGGGCGCGAGGACTTTGAGCGCGACCTGTTCGATGCCGCCGACCGCGCCGCGCGCGACGCCGAGACGGTTTCGATGCACGCCATGATGCAGCGCAACTTTACGACCTCGGGCCTTATCGTCATCACCATGGCCGTGGTGAGCGTGTTCGTCGCGGGTGGCAACGCGTGGTTTGGCATTTCGGCCGGCGCGCTCGTCATGATCTTTACCTATACGTACAACCTCACCATGCGTCTGAACTACGTAAGCTCCATGATGCAGCGCATCAACCGCGCGCTGGGCGATGCGGCCGAGATGACACGCGTGCTAGACGAGCCGCGTCTGGTGGCAGACGACGAGAATGCTCCCGAGCTCAAAGTGACCGAGGGCGCGATTGATTTTGAGCACTTGAGCTTTGCATACCGTGACGCCGCGGCGGGCGAGAGCGTGTTCGACGACCTGACGCTCCATGTGGCGGCGGGCCAGCGCGTGGGCCTGGTGGGCAAATCGGGCTCGGGCAAGACGACGCTCACCAAGTTATTGTTGCGCCTGGACGATGTACAGGGCGGCCGCGTGCTCGTGGACGGCCAGGACGTCTCGCGCTGCACGCAGCAGAGCCTGCGCCGCCAGGTTGCCTACGTGCCGCAGGAGGCGCTACTGTTCCATCGCTCCATTCGCGAGAATATCGCCTACGGCCGCCCCGACGCCACCGACGAGCAGATTCGCGAGGCGGCTCGCTTGGCTAATGCGACTGAGTTTATCGAACGCCTGCCCAACGGCTTTGACACCATGGTGGGCGAGCGCGGCGTTAAGCTTTCGGGTGGCCAACGCCAGCGCGTGGCTATCGCCCGCGCCATCCTAACCGACGCGCCGATTCTGGTGCTCGACGAGGCGACCTCTGCCCTCGACAGCGAGTCCGAGGCGTTGGTGCAGGAGGCGCTCGAAAACCTGATGCGTGGACGTACCTCCATTGTGGTGGCGCACCGCCTGTCCACCGTGGCGGCGCTCGACCGCATTGTGGTACTGGCCGATGGCGAGATCGTCGAGGATGGCATGCATGCGCAGCTCGTCGAGGCGGGTGGCGAGTACGCGAGCCTGTGGAGCCGTCAGACCGGCGCATTCTTGGAGGCGTAAGCGTTTCGGACGTGGGACAATTGTGCCCATAAGTTTATTGTGCCGTTGAGCCGAGGAGTCGTTATGCCACGCGAGACCAATGCCGCCAAACGCGAGCGCGCCGTTGAGGTGTGCGAGCGTCTCAACCGTCGCTATGGCCCGGTCGAGTGCTTTTTGGACCACGAGAATCCCTTCCGCCTACTGATCGCGGTGCTGCTCTCGGCGCAAACGACCGATGCGCAGGTCAACAAGGTGACGCCGCGGCTGTTTGCCCAGTGGCCTACGCCCGAGGCCATGGCCGGGGCGAGCGTGGCTGACGTGGCAGACACCATCAAGTCACTCGGCTTCTACAAGAGCAAAGCCAAGCATGCCGTCGAGGCCGCGCAGATGATCGTCGCCGACTATGGCGGCGAGGTGCCGGCCGACATGAAGGAACTCGTGAAGCTGCCGGGCGTGGGACGCAAGACGGCGAACATCGTGCTCAACGTGGGGTATGGCATCGTGGAGGGCATTGCGGTGGACACGCACGTCAACCGCATTGCGCATCGCCTGATGCTGAGTCCCAAGACGCATGCCAAGGAGCCGCTCAAGACCGAGCAGGATCTGCTCAAGATTTTGCCGCACGAGTATTGGGAGTCGGTCAACCATCAGTGGATCACCTTTGGTCGCGAGATCTGCGATGCCCGCAAACCCAAGTGTGACGAGTGTCCGCTGGCAGATTTGTGCCCCAGCGTGCGCGTAGCGGGGTAGGGCGGAACGCATCTTCGTCTGGCGTTTTTTGCGGGGCTGGGTTTGCCCTTGAGCCGGAGTCCTCTCCATGCGCTACCATGACAGACAATGTATTTGACGTACGACCCGCCGAGCTTGCCCCGGCGGGCTTTTGGCGTTGCAATGCCGGAGGAACAGCATGCTCATTCACCGTATAGCCGCGCAGCTCTACACTGCCGAGGCCTTGCAGACCGTCGAGGCCGGACTCGATGCCGGCGAGGACGTGACGCTGGCCGTGTCGCAGTCGGGCCGTACGCTTATGGCGGCCGCCCAGTTTGCGCGCCGTCCGCGACCGACGGTCTACATTGTG
>CAJMOM010000102.1:0-6053 GCA_905215005.1 uncultured bacterium
GAACTCATTTTGAGCAAGCGCCCGACCTGCCGGGGCTCCCGGGTTCTGCAACGACTCGGCCGTTCGGGTCAGGCGGGGCTGAATTGAATTTGGTGAATGAGGGCGCCGATGGCGCCCTCATTCTTTATATATGTTGGGAACGCCAAGCCGTGGGTGTCATGCCGGTGTATTGTTTGAAGGCTTGGGCGAAGGCGGCCTGCTGGGGGTAGTCGAGCCGCTCTGCCACCTGCGCTATCGTGAGCGAGCTATCGGCCAAAAGGTCCTGTGCTCGCTCCATACGGCGTCTGCGCATGTAGGCGCCCAGGGACTCGCCAGTTTGGGCCTTAAAGGTGGCGCATAGTTTGGAGCGGCTCGTGAAGAGTCCCTCGGCCACCTCGTTGATGCTCACATGCCTGCCCTTGTCGAGCGCGCGCTCAATCATTGCCGTTGCTTCTTCGGCAATGGTTATGCTGACGCGTGTGTCCGCCGCCTGCCGCGCCTGCTTGTGGGCCGCGCACGAACAGGCGAGCTCCGCGACCATGGTCTCCACGATGCCCTGCATATAGACGTGTCCGCCTACGGTGCGGGCGCGGTCCTCGTTAATCCGGCGCAGCGTGTGGCAGATGGCAGACGTCGCTTCCTCGTGCCATGACTCGGCAAACGCCTCAAAGATTCCCGCGAACTCGGTGGGATAGCGGTGCTCCAGTTCATCAAAATATCCAGGCAAAAAGAGCACCGAGCGCGAGTGATAAAGCTCCCCCGCAAACAGCGGGCTTAATTTCTCGCCACAGCTATCTTGGATAAAGCTGCAAACGGCATTGTTTGGCCACGGTCCATGCAATGGTTTGAGGTTCGTGGGCGTTATGCCAGCCTCGGGCATGCATGTAAGTGTGGGCGCGCTGACCTCGCTCACGCAGGCGTACGGCTCGGGTGTGTATTCGGCCAGGTGCATGTCGTGCGTCGGGGTAATGAAATGCTCCATGACAATGCAGGCAGGGGAGAGAGGCATGATCCATGCGCGGCCGTGCGCCCGGTCGTTTGCCACCTCGCCGGTAAAGACAGCGCCCTTGCCGGAAAGCTTCAGGCCAAACTGCTCAAACTGTGGTGCATAGAGCTCGGTTATGTCGGTCGCGGCCCGATGCATTTTCAAAAGCGTCCCTTTCCTTTGCAGAAACGTCCACGCCTGGCTCGATTGTGTGCCTTGGCTAACATATCGATGATAAGTTGATTACGGTTAACTCTCAAGCCGTTAGAAAGGAATCTCATGGCAAAGGGATCAAAAAGGGAAGGCGGCGGTATCGGCGAGCTGCTTGCATATGCCGGCGACCGTAAATTCCTAACTTATTTGGGCATGGCGCTCTCGGCGCTCTCGCAGCTGCTGAGCTTTGGCCCGTACGTGTGCATTTGGCTTGTCGCGCGCGACCTTATCGCTGTGGCACCTAACTGGAGCGAAGCCACCGATATCGCGACGTATGGTTGGTGGGCAGTGGGTTTTGCCCTGGCAAGCATCGTAGTTTATTTCGTGGGGCTCATGTGCACGCACCTGTCCGCGTTTCGCTGCGCGTCCAATATCCGCAAGACTACGAGCGAGCACCTGCTTAAGCTGCCGCTTGGCTACTTTGACACGCACGCCACCGGTGAGCTGCGTCGTGTTGTAGACGGATGCGCCGCCTCCACCGAGACTTTGCTCGCACACATGCTGCCCGATATCGCAGGTGCCGCCGCCATGGTCGTGGGCCTGCTCGTATTGCTTTTCGCCCTCGATTGGCGCTTGGGCGCGGCATGCCTTATCTCGGTCGTCGTTTCGTTTGGCGCCATGGCCACCATGATGAGCGGCAAAGGCGCCGAGTTCATGAAGGCCTACATGGGAGCGTTGGTCAAGATGAACAAGACCGGCACCGAATACGTACGTGGCATCCCCGTTGTCAAGGTGTTTCAGCAGACGGTCTACTCCTTTAAGGCCTTTCACGATGCGATTGCCGAATACGCCGACATGGCACAAAACTATGCGGGCACGTTCTGCCGAGGTCCGCAGGTACTCAACCTTACCGCGCTCAATGGTCTTGTGGCATTCCTGTTGCCCGTGGCGTTGCTGTTGGCGCCGGGCGAGTCGGACTTCGCGCATTTTATGGCCAACTTCACGTTTTACGCGATATTTTCGGCCGTGGTGCCGACGGCCATGACCAAGCTCATGTTTGTGGGTGAGGCCTCTCAGATGAGTGCCGATTCGCTGGCTCGTATTCGAAGCGTCATGGATTCCAAGCAGCTCTCCGTGCCCGCCCAACCCAAGCACCCTTCCGGCGGCGACGTGCGATTTGAGGACGTGAGCTTTACGTACGAGGGTGCCGAAGCACCTGCCGTTAGCCATGTAAGTTTCAGCGTTCCCGCTGGTAGTTCCCTTGCGCTTGTGGGTCCTTCGGGCGGCGGCAAGTCAACCTGCGCAAGCCTGATCCCGCGTTTTTGGGATGTCTCTTCGGGTCGAGTGCTCGTAGGCGGTGTGGACGTTCGTGATATGGATCCGCACGAGCTTATGGACCAGGTCGCCTTTGTGTTCCAGACCAACCAGCTGTTCCGGCAAACACTTGCCGATAACGTGCGCGCCTCCAAGCCTACGGCCACTGACGACGAGGTGCGTGCGGCCCTCTCCGCAGCTCAGTGCGACGACATTGTGGCCAAGCTCCCACAGGGCATCAATACCATGCTCGGTGCCGGCGGAGCATATCTTTCGGGCGGCGAGGTCCAGCGCGTGGCACTCGCCCGCGCGATCCTTAAAGACGCGCCTATCGTGGTACTCGATGAGGCCACGGCGTTTGCCGATCCCGAGAACGAGGCGCTCATCCAGCGCGCCTTTAGCAAGCTGGCGGCGGGTCGCACGGTCATTATGATCGCGCACCGACTCTCGACTGTAGTGGGCGCAGACCAAATCGTGGTGCTCAACCAGGGCAGCGTGCGGGAGTCGGGTACCCATGCCGAGTTGCTGTCCCAAGAGGGTCTGTATGCCAAGATGTGGGCCGAATACGAACAGGCCGCGAGCTGGAAGATTACTGCTGCGACCGCGGATGCCGCCGTCACGAAGGGAGGCGAGGCCTAAATGTTCGCCTCATTCCAAAAGAAGTATTTCCTATCCGATAAAGGCGTCGCCGGCGTAAAACGCGGCATTTTCTGGACCACGCTCACCAATCTCATTACCATGGCCGGCATGGGCTTTTTATTCCTGGTTATGGCCGGCTTTGTCGAGCATCTCGCCAGCGGGGCTGATCTGCCGGATGCCCTGCCGATCGTGGGCGGCCTCCTGGTCTTTTTCGTGCTGCTCTTTGCCTCTAACTGGCAGCAGTATTACTACACCTACTGCATCTTTTACGAGGAGTGCGGCAAGCAGCGTATGGAGATCGCCGAGCGCTTGCGCAAACTGCCGCTGTCGTTTTTTGGTCATCGTGATCTGGCCGATTTAACCGAGACCATCATGGGTGACGTCCAGGCCATGGAGCACGCCTACAGCCACGTGCTGGGAGAGCTTTGGGGTGCCATCATCGCAAGCGCCATTGTGTTCGTGGCGTCGCTGTTCTTTTGCTGGCAGCTGGCGATTGCGGCGTTTTGGAGCGTTCCCGTGGCCTTTGCCGTGCTGTCTCTAACACGCGGCCCCATGACTCCAGTGTTCGATCGCGTGCGTGCCGAGAAGGTCAAGGTTACCGAGGCGATTCAAGAGACGCTCGACTGCGTTCGCGAGATCCGTGCCACCAACCAGGAGGCCCATTATCTTGAGGGGCTCAACGCCGTGATCGATGCCGAGGAGCGCGAGACCACCAAGGGCGAGCTCGCTAACGGGCTTTTGGTCAACTCCGCCTTTGTCATCCTGCGTCTGGGCATTGCCACCACGCTGGTCACGGGCGCCGCGGTGGTCGCCTCCGGGCAGGTCGACTTTTTGGTGATGTTTGCCTTCCTGCTTATGGTGAGCCGTATCTATGCGCCCTTTGACCAGGCGTTAATGTTAATGTCCGAGCTGTTTGCCGCCGAGTCCTCTGCCAAGCGTATGCGTTCCATCATGGAAGAGCCTGTGGCGCGGGGCAGCGAGAAATTTGAGCCCGTGGGCCACGATGTGGTGTTCGATCACGTGGCATTTGGCTATGGTGCGGGCGAGGACGGACGCGCCGGCGAGAAAGTTCTTACCGATGTGAGCTTTACCGCCAAGGAAGGCGAGGTCACGGCGCTGGTCGGTCCTTCGGGTTCCGGTAAGTCTACGGTGAGCCGCCTGGCCGCGCGCTTTTGGGATGCTACCGAAGGCACGGTCACCGTGGGTGGCGTGGATGTTGCGGGCGTTGATCCCGAGGTGCTGCTGCGCGACTACGCCATTGTGTTCCAAGACGTGCTGCTCTTTGACGACACAGTGATGGGAAACATCCGCCTCGGGCGTCGTGATGCCACCGATGAGGAAGTGCTTGCGGCTGCGCGTGCCGCCAACTGCGACGAGTTTGTGAGCCGCATGCCGCAGGGCTACGACACCATGATCGGCGAGAACGGCTCCAAGCTGTCCGGCGGCGAGCGCCAACGCATCTCTATCGCCCGCGCGCTGCTCAAAGATGCGCCCATCGTACTGTTGGACGAGGCGACGGCGAGCTTGGACGTGGAGAACGAGACCGTGGTGCAGCAGGCACTCTCCCGTCTGCTCGCAGGTAAGACGGTTATCGTTATTGCCCACCGTATGCGTACGGTGGAAAATGCCGACAAAATCGTTGTACTCAAGGATGGTGTGGTTGCCGAGCAGGGCGCTCCGGCGCAGCTCAAGGCGGCAGGCGGAGAATTCGCCCGCATGGTTGCGCTGCAAAAGGAAGCGGCTGCCTGGCAGCTGTAGGAATATGACAAAGGGACTGTCCCTTTGTCATATTGAGTTCACCCCCATAGTTTCCAAAAAGTTAGCCATTGTTGACCAAATAGTTATACTAAACTAGTCTCAAAAGCGTGCTCGAGCAAACTAATGAACTCGGGTGCTAAGGCACCATGCCGCGCTTGTGCGGCAAAAGGGAGAAGCAACATGAAGAAGTCGACGTTTAACACCCTGCTTGTCGGTGGCGGTTTTCTGCTTGGTACGGCCGGCATCAAGCTGCTCACCAGCGCTCCGGTAAAGAACGCCTGCGTGCAGGGCATCGCGTGCGGTATGCGGGTCAAGAACTGCTACCAGGACATGGTCGAGCAGGCCAAGGCCAATGTCGATGACATGGTTGCCGAGGCTGCCTACATCACCCAGAGCGAGGCCGCTGCTGACGAGGCAGCCGAGTAACGCTCCCAGGCACAAACTATGAGATTCTCGATTATTAGCGAGATCCCCGGCAGGACCCGTCTTCAATTGGCGGGTCCTGTGCCAGAGAGCGATCTCGATGCACTTCTTAAGCTTGGCGGCGACATCGATGGCGTGCACAAGGTGCGCGTGTATGGCCGCATTGGCCAGATGGCGCTGGAGTACGACGAGCCGCGCCGCGCAAGCGTGCTCGACGCCCTAGGCGCACTCGATGCTCAAGCTATCGCCGATGCCAAGTCGGGCTACGTGATGCAACTCGAGCCGCGCAAGCACAAGCTCGTCATGGATCTTGCCACACTTATCGGCGCCCACTACGCGCGCCGCTGGTTCCTGCCTACGCCGCTGCGTGCAGTGTTTGTCGTGGCCGGTTACATGGCATTTTTGCGCGCCGCCCTTCATGAGCTGGCGCAGCCGCGCCTGACCGTTCCTGTGCTCGACGCTTCGGCCATCGGCATTTCGTTCGTCAAGCGTGATGTTGACACCGCGGGCCAGACGATGTTCCTGCTCAACGCGGGCGAGCTGCTCGAGGACTACACCCGCGCCATGAGCGAAAACGAGCTTATCAACTCGCTGCTCGACGTGCCCGATAAGGCGCAAAAGGTCGTCGGCGACACCGAGGTGAGCGTTGCCGCCACCGAGCTTGAGCCCGGCGATCTGGTCGCCGTGCGCACCGGCATGTCCATCTGCATTGACGGTGTGGTCGAACAGGGGAGCGCTATGGTCAACCAGGCGACCCTGACCGGCGAGCCGCTGGCCGTCGAGCGCAGCGTGGGCGACGACG
>CAJMOM010000103.1:0-6031 GCA_905215005.1 uncultured bacterium
AGCCTTAGGCTCCTTTTTGGTGACAGCGGGCTGAGCCTCTGCCTTGGTAGCTGCGGCCTTTGTCGTGGTCTTTTTGGCCGTCGTCGTGGTGCGCTTGCGCGTGGTGGTCTTGGCGGCGGGCTTGGCCTCGACGGTTGCCTCAGCCTTGGACTCTGCAGGCGTCTCCTCGACTTTGGCGGCTGCCTTGGTCGTGGCGGCCTTCGTGGTCGCCGACTTCTTTGCCGCGGTCTTCTTGGCTTCAGTTGCCTTCTTGGCGGTCGCGGCCGTCTTCTTGGCAGTGGTCTTGGCCGGAGCCTTTGCCGCAGGCTTAGCCTCGGCGGTGGCGGTCTCGGCCTTTACCTCGGGAGCGACCTCGGCCTCGGCGACCTTCTTGGCAGCGGCGGTCGTGCGCTTGCGCGTGGTCGTTGCCTTGGCGGTAGTTGTCTTGCTCGCAGCGGCCTTCGTGGACGTAGCCTTCTTAGCCGTTGCCTTGCGGGCCGTCGTCTTCTTGGCGGCAGGCTTCGCTGCGGGCTTTACCTCGGCCTCGACAACCGGCTTCTTCTCAACCTTGGGCTCCTCTGCGGCCACCGGCTCAGCAACAGCCTCAGGCTCGTCGACAACAGCCGCCGGCCTCTCAATCTCCGGATGCATAAAGAAGTACAGGTCCAGATACTTATCGGCCGAGCGCGTCCAGCTAAAGTCCTGGCTCATGGCCTGCGTGACCAGCTGGTTCCAGGCGTCGCGGTTATCCCAGAACAGACGCGCCGCGCGGAATACCGCATCGCCCATCTCGTCGCCGTTAAAGTTGCTAAACGAGAAGCCCGTGCCCTCGCCGGTAAACTCGTTGTACGGCTGCACGGTGTCCTTCAGGCCGCCGGTCTCGCGCACAATGGGCAGGGTACCGTAGCGCATGGCGATGATCTGCGACAGGCCGCAGGGCTCAAACTTCGAAGGCATTAGGAACATGTCGGCGGCGGCATACATGCGCTGCGACAACGCCGGGTCAAACTCAATGCGTGCGGCCATGGTGCCGGGGTACTTGTCCTGAAAGTAGCGCAGGCCATCCTCGTAGTCGCGGTCGCCGGTGCCCAGCACCGCCACCTGCACGCCGCCGGCCAGGATGCGGTCGAGCGCGTACATGACCAGGTCCATGCCCTTCTGGCGCGTCAGGCGCGTGACCATGACCATAAGCGGACGGTCGTCGCGAAACTCGAGCCCCAGCTCTTCCTGCAGCTTGGCCTTGCACACGGCCTTGCCGGAGCGGTCCTCCACGGTGTAGTTGGCGGCAATGCGCTTGTCGGTCGCCGGGTCAAAGCCCGCGACGTCGATGCCATTCAAAATGCCCTGAAGCGCGTAAGAACGCTCGCGCAGCACGCCGTCCAGGCCCTCGCCAAATTCGGGCGTCTGGATCTCGTTGGCATAGGTGGGGCTCACCGTAGTGATGGCGTCGGCATAGCGCAGCGCGCCCAGCATGTAGTTAATGCTGCAGGCGTCGCAACGCAACTGCGAGGCGGCCGCCGGAATATGCGCCACGCCCAGGATGTCCTCCATCACGGTGTCGCTAAACTGGCCCTGGAATGCCACGTTGTGGATCGAGAACACGGTCTTGACGCGGTCATACAGCGGCAGGCCCTGGTAGAACTCGCGCAAAAACACGGGCGCCAGCGCCGTCTGCCAGTCGTTGCAGTGCAGGATGTCGCACTCAAAGCCGGCCGGCAGGTGCTGCAGGCTCTCGGTGATGGCCTTAGAGAAGAACGCAAAACGCTCGCCGTCGTCAAAGAAGCCGTACGGATAGTCGCGCGCAAAATAGCGCTCGTTGTCGATGAACATATAGGTGACGCCGTCGTGCTCGAGCTTCTCGAGTCCGCAGTACTCATTGCGCCAGCCCAGGCTAACGTAAAAGTCGGAGAAGTGCTCCATCTGCGCCTTGTACTCGTCCTTGATGGTGGCGTACTTGGGCACCATCACGATGACTTCGGCGCCGGCGCGTACAAGCGCCGCAGGCAGCGAGCCTGCCACGTCACCCAGGCCACCGGTCTTAACAAACGGTGCGCACTCGGCCGAGGCAAACACGATCTGCATCTTTTTGCTGGAATCAGCCATATTGTCTCCCTGTTGCAATTCGAGAATAGCCGCCTGGCGCAAACCGGGCGGCTATTCTACGTGTTACGAGCGATGTTGCGGTGCCAAAGCTAGCTCGCGTTGGTGATATCAGAAGTTAACGGGGCCTTTCCCAGCACCAGGATGTTCTCGGGCGTGCCGCGAAGCTCGGTGTTGGTGGGAACCACGTTGTTCTTGTCCAGGATTGCATTCTCAACGCGGGCGCCGCTCTTGATGACGCAGCTCTGGTTGATGATCGAGTTGGTCACCGAGGCGCCTTCCTCGACCACGACGCCACGCGACAGGATCGAGTTGCGCACGGTGCCCTTGATGATGCAGCCGGCCGAGATGATCGAGTTGCAGGCGTGGCTGCCGGTCGCGTAGCGCGAAGGCGGCACGTCGTGAGCCTTGGTCAGGATCGGGCGCTCGGGGTCGAAGAGCTGGTCGGCCACGGTCTGGTCGAGCAGGTCCATGCTGCGGCGATACAGCGACTTCTCGCTAAACACGCCCACGACCTCGCCCTTGTACTCGTAGCTGCAAACGTCGATGTTGCCAAAGTCGCCCTGGAGTGCCTCGAGCAGGTCCAGATAGTCGGCGGCCTGGTAGTGGTCGATGATCTCGAGCAGCGTCTCGCGGTTGACGATGCAGCAGTCCATAGAGGCGTTGTCGCCGTACACGACGCCGGCGCTCACGCCCGTCAGGCGGCCGTTCTCGTTAATTTCGAGTTTAGTCTCGTCATCGACGTTGTGCGTGGCCTTGCAGTACACCACGGTCATCTGGGCACCGGAGTTCTCGTGCGCGTCGATGATGGTGTTGAGGTCCATGTTAAAGATGATGTTGGTGCCCATCATCACGACATAGGGCTTGTCCGAGCGCTGGAACAGCGTCTTGTTGGAGATGATGTCGCGCAGTAGGAAGCGCATGCCGCCCTTGGTGGTGCCATACGCGTTGCCGGGCACCATGAACAGGCCGCCCTTCTTGCGGTCCAGGCCCCAGTCCTTGCCCGAGCCCACGTGGTCGATCAGCGAGCGATAGTTGCCCGGCATGACGACACCGACGGTCTTGATGCCGGCATTCATCATGTTGGACAGCGGGAAGTCGATCAGGCGGTAGCGGCCCAAAAACGGAACGGACGCGATGGGGCGGTCCTTGAGCAGCACGCTGCCGTAGGTCGAAGAGTAGTTAGCGGTGATATAACCGATGGCCTTGCGATTGATCATCGGATCATTCCCCCTTCCCGATAACGACGTCATTTCCAACGACGGCCGTATCCTTGGTGGTATCGACAGAGCCGAGCTTCACGCCCTCTTCGACCGTGGAGTTCTCGCCCAAAATAGCGCGGCAGATGTGCGCGCCGCTCTTAACGTGCGCACCCGGCAGCAGCACGGAGTCCTCGACCACGGCGCGCTCCTCGATGATGACATCGGTCGAAAGGATCGAGTGGCGAGCGGTACCGTAGATCTTGCAGCCGTTGGAGACCAGGCAGTCGTCCAGGCGACCATCCGGGCCAATGTAGTGCGGCGGACGCGTGGTGATGTTGGACATGATGGGGAAGTGCTTGTCAAACAGATCGAACTCGGGGTTGTTGCCCAGCAGGTCCATCGAGGTCTCGTGGAAGCTGGCGATGGTGCCGACGTCCTTCCAAAAGCCGTGGAACTCGTAGCTGTACAGGCGCTTGCCCTCGCCGAGCAGCTTGGGGATGATGTCCTTGCCAAAATCGTGGCTCGAGCGCTGGTCCAGAGCGTCCTCCTCGAGCGCCTCGATCAGCACGTCAGCCGAGAAGATGTAGATGCCCATGGACGCGAGATTCGAATCGGGCTTATCGGGCTTCTCGGTGAACTTGGTGATGCGGCCGTCCTCGGGGTCGGTGGTCAGGATGCCAAAGCGGCTGGCCTCCTCCCACGGCACGGGCATAACGCTTACCGTGAGGTCGGCGTTGTTCTCAACGTGCGTCTTGAGCATCTTGCGGTAGTCCATGCGATACAGGTGATCGCCCGAAAGAATCAGGACGTACTTGGGGTCGTTGGCCTTGATGTAGTCCAGGTTCTGCGTAATGGCGTCGGCCGTGCCCGCATACCATGCGCCGCCGGTCTGCGTCTCGTACGGCGGCAGGATCGAAACGCCGCCGTCGCGGCTGTCCAGATCCCAAGCCTCGCCGGAGCCCACGTAGGCATGCAGCAGGTAGGGGCGATACTGCGTCAGAACGCCCACCGTGTCGATGCCCGAGTTGGAGCAGTTGGAGAGCGAAAAGTCGATAATGCGGAACTTGCCACCAAAGCTAACCGCCGGCTTAGCGATCTTTTGGGTGAGTGCCCCCAATCGGCTGCCCTGTCCTCCTGCGAGGAGCATCGCGATGCATTCTTTCTTACTCATCGATTTCTCCTTCTGTCATCGATGTTCCTAAACCCATTAGCGACGGGCGCGGCGCAACGTCACGCCCGTCGAGTAATGCCGTGCTGGCATAGGGGAGCTCGCGGCCTTTACGCGTGCCAGATCTCGTCGCGGTACTCGCGAATGGTGCGGTCACTCGAGAACCAGCCGCTCGAGGCGGTGTTGAGCAGAGCCTTGCGGTTCCAGGTCTCCTGGTCGCCATAGCTGCCGGTGAGCTTCTCCCACGCATCCACGTAGCTGCGGAAGTCTGCCATGACCAGGTCGGGGTCGTTGTTGTTCATGAGCTCGTTGTAGATGCTCTCAAAGTTGCCCGAGAGGCCGGCAAACGTGTTGTCCTTGAGCTCGTCCATCACGCGGCCCAGACGCTCGCGGTCGCCGTTGAGGGTATCCCACGCAAAGTAGCTGTTCGATGCCCAGAGCTGCTCGACTTCGGGAGCGGTCAGGCCAAAGATGGCCTCGTTCTCGCGGCCGGCCAGGTCGGCGATCTCGATGTTGGCGCCGTCGAGGGTGCCCAGCGTAATGGCGCCGTTCATCATGAGCTTCATGTTGGACGTGCCCGAGGCCTCCTTGCCGGCCGTGGAGATCTGCTCCGAGATCTCGGCGGCGGGGTAGATGAGCTGGGCGTTGCTCACGCGGAAGTTGGGAATAAAGCAGACCTTCATGACCTCGTTGACGCGCGGGTCGTTGTTGATGACGTCGGCCACGGAGTTAATGAGGCAGATGGTCTCCTTGGCAAAGGTGTAGCTCGAGGCAGCCTTGCCGCTAAAGATGAAGGTCGTCGGCGTTACGTGGAAGTTGGGATCGGCGATGCGACGGTTGTAGATGTCCATCACCTTCATGATGTTCATGAGCTGGCGCTTGTAGGCGTGGAAGCGCTTTACCTGAACATCGAAGACGGTGTTGGGGTCAATGACCAGACCAGTCTCGGCCTTAACGTAGGCGGCAAGGCGCTCCTTGTTGGCGCGCTTGGAGGCACCCACGGCCTTCAGGAACTCGGTATCGTTCTGGAACTCTTTGAGTTTCTCCAGCTCAAAGGCGTTCTTCAGCCAGCCGTCGCCAATGGCCTCGGTCACGAGCTTGGCGTAGGTGGGGTTGGCCTCGGCAAAGAAGCGACGGTGCGAGATGCCGTTGGTCTTGTTGTTGAACTTCTCGGGCGTCAGGGCATAGAAGTCCTTGAGCACGATGTTCTTGATGATGTCGGAGTGGATCTTGGCCACGCCGTTGACGCTGTGGCTGCAGATCACGGACAGGTTGGCCATGCGAATCTCGCCGTCCCACAGGATGGCGGTCTGACGCAGACGCTCCTGCCAGCCCTCCTGCGTGGTGTCGAACGACTCGTGCCAACGACGGCTGATCTCGTCGATGATCTGGTACACACGGGGGAGGAGCTTGGAGAACATGCCGATGGGCCACTTCTCCAGGGCCTCGGGCAGGATGGTGTGGTTGGTGTAGCTCACGACCTGCGTCACGATGTTCCAGGCGTCATCCCACTCGAGCTTTTTCTCGTCGATGAGGATACGCATGAGTTCGGGGCCGCACATGGCGGGGTGCGTGTCGTTGG
>CAJMOM010000104.1:0-5970 GCA_905215005.1 uncultured bacterium
AACTGCGGGAATGGCCTATTTGCTCAATGTGTTCGGCTGAGATCGGAAATCAACCGGGCTCGCCCGGGCTCGCCCCTCTACTCCAGCCACCATTCCACATCCACGGAGCACTCGACCTCGATAGGCTCTGGCTCCAGCACCGTCACCTTGGAATCAGCCGATCCCGCAGGAGCTCCGAGCGCAAAATCGGCCGCACTTGCATAGCAAAGCCGATCCATGCTGCCAAGCTGACTGTTGTAGGAGATATGCTTGACGCCATCCAGCTTAGAACCCGATGCCGCCGCAAGCGCCTGCGCATTGTTGCGGGCTCGCTTGACGACGCGGGCGATGAGGGCATCCTCGGCAGCACGCCGGTCGGCTAGATCAAAACCTACGCTCATGTCGGCGCGCGAACCGCAGGTGTTAAGAGCCGTCCATATAGCGGCGACATCGACGGCGTCAATCGACGCGGCGATTGTGCCGTAGGCATGGTAGCTATAGCCAGTGATCGTCGCCTTTCTGCGTGTCGTTCGCGCGTAGCAGGCGTAACCGCGACACGTTAGCTCGTCATCCAAACCAAAGGGCACCAATGCCGCAGCGACCTTAACGCGATCGGCGTTGTAGTCGTTCAGGCACGCCTCCTTGGTATCGAAGCTTCCCCCAAAGCAGATGCTAAACACGACGCGATCGGGCATCACCTCGTCCTCGATCTCGGCGCCAACGCTCACGAACCCAGTTTTATCCATCGACATGGCATCCGTCCTTTCCACGAATGGCTACGTTGCGGTAAGCGTAGCCGCCCGTGCGGACGCAAAAGCGGGATGCAGTGCCATGCACCAGGCACGCGCCACGCAGACAGCCCCAAAAGAGTCGCCCGCCTATTCGAATGTGTGAAAAAGATTTAGGCCCGGTGACTTGAATCAACGGTCATCCCGGGCCCATCAGAGCTCGTAGAGCTCTTGGTTGCTTTGGTCTCGCTCTTCACGGCGCTTATCGAACTTTCCGAGGCACTCAAGCAGCATTCGAAGCATAACAAGTCGCTGCCATTAAGGCACTGACCTCTTGACCAAGCAACGGCGCTGCCCAGCTCTTCACTATTTGGGCTGCCGTCGACTTTATTCTATCCGCGAGCATCTGGTTTACCAAATGGATTTTCGGTAATGAAGGCCCGGCGCCCCGCAAAACCACTATGCCCCAAGTGCCGCCATGGGAATCACCGCCACGCCGTCGTCGCGCGCGTAGGCAATGCTCCCCTTTCCAACCACGACCGCCAAAAACGCCGGCGCGGCATTCTAAGACGCGCTTTCCACTTGAAGCCATGTCGATTCTGGGACACAGTTTCCGCTTGAAGCCCATTCGGAAAGCACGTCCCATTCCGAGGCTTGAATCCGGGACGCAGTTTCCACTTGAGCTCCTGACGGGAAAGCACGTCCCACTCTGAAGCTCGATTCCGGGATACAGCTTCCGCCAGAGACCTCAGCCGGAAACGGCATCCCACTCTGGAGTCAGAATCCGGGACACAGCTTCCGCATGCGACCTCGTTGGGAAAGTTCATCCCGTTCTGAGCGCTCATTCCGGGATGCAATTTCCGCTTGAGGCCCGATCCGGAAACGGCATCCCACTCTGAGGCCGAAATCTGGAACGCACTTTCCGCCAAAGGTCGCAAAAGGAAAGCACATCCCATTCCCAGCATCAAATCAGGACGCGCTTCATTATCCCCGCCCTCACATCTCGGCAAACGAGATCAGCTTGACGTCTCCCCTACTCTCCGCAGCATCCCGACATCCCTGCGTAAAGCCGCTTTTTGAGAAAAGTGCATAGCTTTTTCGTTGCCGTCTAAAGAGCTCGCTTCGATGCACGAGCTTTTGCAGCACGTCTTCGCCCGCCGGTTCATTGCGCCATTTGCACTCCGCAAACAGCACAGCGCCCTCGCCATCGTCAACAATCAAGTCGATTTCTTCCTGCGTATGCGTGCGATTGTCCGTCCCCCACCAGCGCCCGACATTCGCCGGAACCACATCGAGCTGGCCCGCGCGCGCGAGTTCGTACACGTATTGTCTGCATATAATCTCAAAGATCGTACCCATGTAATCCGATACGTGCGGCTCAATGCGCTCATACGCCATCTCGGCCATATCGTTTTGAATCAGCCCAATGTTCTGCGGCACAAACTTGTACCAGAACCTAAACATCTGATCGCTCAGCAGATACACGGCTCGCTTATTGCTCGTCTCGTTTAGGGGCAGCTCGCGCTCGACAATCCCAAGCGACGCCAGCTTATCCACATAGCCCTTTACGTTGCTCGCAGGGATTCCCGTAGAGCTCGCAATCTCCGAGATCTTCGAGCGCCCCTGAGCAATTGCTTGCACGATTGCATCATATTGCTCGGGATTGCGGCACTCTTGCAATAGCAGGTTACTCGGCTCCTCAAAGAGATAGCCCGTAGGAGTAAGAAAAAGACGTTTGATGTTGTCCTTGAGCGGTGCGGCAGGATCGACTTTCTCGATATATGCAGGAATGCCACCCGTCATGCCATAGCAAACTGCAGCGTCTTCGCGACCCATGCTCTGCCACAACCCGAGGGTCGTCGTAAAATCGAGCGGCATGATCTTAAACTGGGCCGTACGCCTACCGTATAGTGGGCTCTCGTAGCCCAACACCTGTTCCTCCATAAACGAAAGCGACGACCCGCACAGGATAAGCATGAGCTTGGTCTCTTTGTACAGGTGATCAATCTTATCTTGCAGCAACGAGCTGATCTCGGGATTCGATTGGGCGAGATAGGGATACTCGTCAATCACGACAATCAAACGTTCCGTGCGAGCCATGGTGGCCAATGCATCGAACGCCTCGTCAAAGCTACGAAACGACACGCCCGCAGCACCAACGGAGCCCGCAAGTATCGCCTGGCTAAAGCCATGCAGGTTTGCCTCTGCATTGGTACGACGAGCTTGAAAGTAAATAGCCTTCTTGCCTTGGATAAACTCTGTGATAAGGCGCGTTTTACCCACGCGACGGCGGCCGTAAATCACAGGCATCTCAAAGGAGCCCGTGCCATACAGTCGATTGAGCTCGGACATTTCCGCTGTTCTTCCGATAAACATAGGGCCATCCTTCCTTTACGTTATAGCTAGCTATATTATACCCTCCTATAATATAGCTAGCTATAACGTAATTCGACAAGCGGCGCACACGAAAGGGGCGGTACACCACCGCACGTGGACCGTTCCGGAAAATGCATCCCGTTCTGGAGCCAAAACTGGGCCGTAGTTTCCGCCAAGCATCCCATCCGGAAAGCGTGTCCCGTTCCGAGCGGCAATTCCGGGTCACAGTTTCCGCAGATACAAGGCGACAGTCCGCCGCCCTTATCACATGCCTTCAAATATGCGATCCAGAAACACAAAACAGCAGATAGAATGCTCTTTTTCAAAAAGTACACGTCCCGAAACTTACCAAGACTTCATATCCAGTTACCGTTCACGGTCGCCGATTACCGCCCACCGATTCAAACAAGAAATATGTCGCCAAAAGCAGGTCATCTACCTGCATGGTTAGATTTTGGTCAGCTTTTGGTCAGCTGAGCGGCAAGTTCCAGCTGATACGTTTTTGCTACCCAAAAGGAGGCGGTAGCTCATGACCCATTGCAATGACCAGCTCATCGACCAACTGCTCACTCAAGCCGAACAAGAGGGGCGCTGCCTGATTCCCCCGAGCACGGCGATCCGAAAAGCGCTCCTTCGGCGCGCCGGCGGCACGGTTGTCTCGCCCATGCCGGGGTTGTTTGCGCGAAAAACGTGCTGGGATGAACTCAACCGAGCGCAACGCCATTGCGAGATTATCCGCGCCCTTGCGATCATCCATCCCGATTGGACGTTCTGCTCGTTTTCGGCCGCCTGTCTGCTGGGGCTCGAGGTCTCGTGGCGACACCTGAACGTCGTGCATGTTTGCAGCTCGACAAAGCCGTCGGCTCGTCCGGGCGCACATATTCAGCGACACCAGATTGAGCCGGCCGGAGCAATACGCAGAGCCGGCATATCGGTAACGCCGCCCATCCAAACGGCCACAGATTGCCTGCTGCAAACTGGTTTTGCCGACGGCATGCCCATTGCCGATTCGGCGATCTCAAAGCTCGGCCTTGCGCCGGAACAGCTGATGGAGGCCGTTGAGCAACGAGCGACTGCCCGCAATGGTCGCGCGATTCGCACCGCCCTCACAACGCTTCGATATGCCGACGCCCGCGCCGAGAGCGGCGGGGAATCGGTCGCCCGAGCCATCATGATCGAGACGGGCTTTGCGCCCGACTGGCTTCAATACGAGCTGACGGACCCCTTCGATTCGGCCAAGCCCATACGAACGGACTTTGCCTGGGAGCGCCAGGCGCGGGAACTCACGCTGGGCGAGCTCGACGGGCTCATCAAATATACCGACCAGACTATGCTGGCCGGACGCACCACCGCCGAGGCGCTCGTTGCCGAACGACAGCGCGAGGCGCATCTATCGCTCTACGGTCACCCTCTGCTGCGCTTTACCATCAGCGAGGTCCGCTCGGCAGGAGTGCTCGCCAAAAAGCTACAGACGGCAGGCATCCGGCAGACCGCGCTGCCGACATGGCTCAACGAGGTGGACCTGTAGGAGCTGTTGAGCTTATGCCCGCCTGCCTGCCAAACTGGGACACACATTCCGGTTGGCAGCACCCGCGGAAACCATGTCCCAGGCTGAGTGCTCAAAACGGGATGCGCTTTCCAGATGGCATGCCTAGCGGAAACCGTGTCCCGGAATCAAGGCCTAGAACGGGACAGACTTTCCGGTTGAAGCGCCCAGCGGAAACTGCATCCCGGAATAGACGCTCAAACTGGGACGCAGTTTCCGCTGAGGTTCCATCCGGAAACCGTATCCCACTCCGAGCGTCAATTCTGGGATGAACTTTCCGCCAGAGGGTTCAGCCGGAAACGGTATCCCATTCTGAAGCGAAATTCTGGGACGCAGTTTCCGGTTGAGGGCTGTTCCGGAAAGTGCATCCCATTCTGAGGCATGATTCTGGGACACAACTTCCGGTTGAGGGCCGATCCGGAAAGCGCATCCCACTCCGGGACTGAATTCCGGGACGTAGTTTCCGCCGAGGGCTCCAAAGGGAAAGCGCATCCCATTCTGAGCGCCAAATCCGGGACACAGTTTCCGTATGCGGAGGCGCTCCAAACAAAAGGCCCCGGCTCGCGATGGAGCTGGGGCCAAAGGCGCAGCATATACAGTTGATGTTGAGCGCGAACAGCTCGTCAGCAATGACCGTCCGCGCCCTACCCTACCCGCGGTTGCGGACGCGGCTGTAGGGCGTATCCACCATGGGCAGATCCGGACGCAGCTTGCCGTCAAATGCGCGATAGGCGTTCTGTACGGCGGGCGCCGTGGGGATCGTTGCGATCTCGCCGATGCCCTTGCCGCCGTACGCCACAGGCAGCAGCTCGTCCTTCTCCACGTAAATGGCGTGGATATCCGGAATCTCGGGCGCACGGAACAACCCGAGCGTACCGTACCTTGCCTGGGGTACGCAGTCCTTGAGCGGCCAGTCCTCGGTAAGCGCATAGCCCATACCCATGAGCACGCCGCCTTCAATCTGACCCTGGATGGAGATGGGGTTGACCACCTTGCCGGAATCGTGCGCGGCATAGACCTCGCTCACGCGGCCGTCATCATCCAAAATGACCACATGCGTGGCAAAGCCGTAGCAGATGTGGCTCTTGGGGTTGGGAACGTCAGCGCCCAGCTTGTCGGTCGGCTCCAGGTACACGTAGCCAAACTCGCATCCCTCGAGCGCCTTGATGGCGGCCGCGGGATCCTGAGGATGCATACCCTGGCCGGCGACGAGCTCCTGCGTGCGCAGCTGATAGGCGCGACCGTCGTCGTACTCAATCTTGACGCCGTCACCATGGGCGCTCACCGGGGCGGCAGGCGCAGGCTTGCCGGCCTCGATGCCGACCATGGCATCGCGCAGCA
>CAJMOM010000105.1:0-5956 GCA_905215005.1 uncultured bacterium
AAACCTGGCACCCGTGGGTAGAATAAGGTCGACGGCAGCCCAAGGGTGATAGCTGGGCAGCGCCGTTACTTCGATTAAGGGGTCAATGCCTTAACGGCGTCGACCCCTCTTCTTTTGCTTCGTACGCTGCTTAAGTGCCTCGGAAAGTCCGATAAGCGCCGTGAGGAGCGAGACCAAAGCGGTCAGGAGCTTCACAAAATCAATCAGATCGGTCATGGGCATCACCTCCCGTCGCATGGAGGGCGCTGCCCGGCACATGGAACTGCCGTCAACAATAACCAGTCTATCAAACTGCAGCCATAAATACGAATATATGTTCGATAATAACAGCGATCTGACCATCTCAAAACGCAGCTTTACGCAAGGATGCCGGGTAGCCGCGCTGGGCGATTTCATGTCCGCACGAGCGCCTATCCTTACGGCAATGTAGCCGCCTATGTAGCAAGCGGCAGGCAACGGAGAAAGGTCCTGACCGTGCCAGACAAAAAGACGCCGTGCATCTCGGCTATCGATACGACGAACTTTGCGCGCCAGATTGTGCTGGACTATGAGTTTGCGCCGGTGCCAAAGCAGCGCCGGCGCCGTGGGCTGCGCAATGAGATTATCGAGGTCGGCGCCGTCAAGCTCGATTACCACGGCAACGTTATGGGCGAGTTCTCGCAGTTTGTGCAGACGGAATTTACCGAAGGCGTTGCGTTTCCCGTCCGCGAGCTCACAGGTATATCGGCCGTGGACACCGCGATGGCCGACCCGCTCTACATGGTGATCAAAAGGCTCAGCGATTGGATCGGCCGCTACTCCGCCCAGATAGTTTGCTGGAGCGGGACGGACCGTCGACAGCTTATGACCGAGTGCCAGGCAAAGCAAATCGACCTTGCCGCATTTCCTACGGACTGGGCCGATCTGCAGGCGTTTTACACCTCGATCATGGACGTGGGCAGCCACGAGTGCGTCTCTTTGAATGACGCGGCGACGTGGTTTGGCATCGAGTTTGACGAGTCGACGGGTCACGCCCACAGTGCCCTAGCCGACGCGCGCGTGACCGCCAAGTTGCTCAAGCAGGTGATGGACGGGGACTATCGCGTGAGTCCGCGTGCTCAGGAGATCCGCCAGCGGTGGAGGATGGGCGATCGAGCCCAGATGCGCCTTTCCAACAAGTGCCCCGAGCTGGGCGACCTGCTGCTGAAGCTGAAGGCGGAGGGGAGGTAGGCGGGGCTCCGGGAATGACCTCTGACTCAAGTCAACGGGGCTCATTTTGCTTTCTTTGGAGCTTTCTCGCGGGGCTGACTTTACTTCGTCTCATTTAGTATAAAGCGGCTGCTAGATTGCATAGTGATGATAAAATTAATCAACTCAACATCAATAGCTGTCGCTTTGCGCAATGAGGGGTTCCGAGACGTATGAACGAGTCTGACACACGGCTTAAACTCATTGATCCTGCGATTATGAAGTCGTGGGATCGCAATACCCAAGTCTTCACTGAGTATTTCTTTACCAGTGGCGAGATTGTTGTGCGCGGAAGTATGGTCACCCGTAAAGACAAGAAGAAGGCTGACTACCTTCTGATGTATGCTCCGGGCATCCCTATCGCAATCGTCGAGGCTAAGGATACGGAGCACACCGTTGATGCCGGTCTCCAACAGGGGATGGGATATGCCCAGCTGCTCGATATTCCGTTTGCGTACAGCTCAAACGGAAAGGGTTTTGTTGAGCACGATTTTCTTACCGGGAAAGAGCGCGCTCTTGCCATGGACGAGTTTCCCACTCCGGCGGAACTTTGGACACGATACTCAAAAGCTAAGGGGCTTGAACATCCGTATAGCCAGGAGATTGTGACCGCTCCGTATTACCAGGAGCACGGCGGCAATCAGCCTCGCTACTATCAGTGCATCGCCATCAATCGTACGCTTGAAGCTATTGCGCGAGGTAAGAATCGCATCTTGCTCGTTATGGCAACGGGAACGGGAAAGACTTTTACGGCTTTTCAAATCGTTCATCGCTTGCGACAGACTACCGAGGTTCGTAAGGTTCTCTATCTGGCGGACCGCAATATTCTCGTCGATCAGACCATAGACGGCGATTTCAAGCCTCTCAAGAGGGTTACAACCAAGGTCGTAGGTCGAAAGCTCGATTCTGCTTACGAGGTCTATTTCTCGCTCTACCAACAGCTTGTTGGAGAAAACGGTGAAGAAATATTCCGCGAGTTCGACTCGGAATTCTTCGATTTGATTATCGTCGACGAGTGCCATCGCGGAAGCGCCGCGGCGGACTCCGCATGGCGTAAGGTACTTGAGTATTTCAATTGTGCAATTCAAATCGGTATGACGGCTACGCCAAAGGAGACTGAAGAGGTTTCAAACATTACCTACTTCGGCGAACCTGTCTACACCTACTCCCTTAAACAGGGAATCGAGGATGGCTTTCTCGCCCCGTATAAAGTTATTCGTCCTAAGCTGAACGTCGACATTTACGGATACCGTACTGAGGAAGGCACCATAGATGATCGCGGCGAAGCTCTGCCCAAACGTGTTTTCGAGAAGCAAGACTTCGACAGCGAGATTGTCATCAAAGAGCGCTACGAGGAAGTTGCCAAGCGGATAACTCAATTTCTAAAGGAGACGGATCGTTACTCCAAGACCATAGTCTTTTGCGTTGACATCGAGCATGCCGAAAATATGCGACGTGCCCTTGTAAACGAGAACGCCGATATCGTAAGAGATCACCCCACCTACATCATGAAGATTACGGGTGACGACAGGGAAGGTAAGGCTCAGTTAGATAACTTCATCGACCCCGACGAGAAATACCCGACCATCGTTACGACTTCGAAGCTTCTCACCACTGGTGTTAATTGCAAGACGTGTAAGGTAGTCGTGCTCGACAACAAGTTCGGTGAGCACGGAATGACGGAGTTCAAGCAGATTATCGGCCGCGGAACCCGTATCTGTGAGGACTACGACAAACTCTATTTCACCATCCTCGATTTTCGTGACGCATCGCGTTTGTTTGCAGATCCCGAGTTTGATGGCGAACCTGTTGTTGTGTTTGAGCCTAATCCGGGTGACCCCATTGCGGATCCGGGTCCCGGCGGCAATGGCGGCAGTCCCGTTCCGCCTCCGTCTCCGATCGTAGACCCACCCGTATTGCCGCCGGACGATCCGTCCTCCCATGTGAAATATCACGTTCATGGGGCCGACGTCTATGTAGTGTCGGAGATGGTGCAGTATTACTCCTCCGATGGCCTTCTTGTAACTGAGAGCCTTAAGGACTATACGCGAAAAAACATTCTCGGCGAATACGACACTCTTGACCACTTCCTAGCGGCGTGGAACTCTGAACATAAGAAACAAGCGATTATCGATGAGCTGCGCGCGCGTGGCGTATTCCTGGATGAGCTGCGGCTCGAGACTGGACAGGAGCAAATGAGCGACTTTGACCTCATTTGCCACATTGCTTACGACCAGAGACCTCTTACGCGCAGCGAGAGAGCCAATAGTGTCAAGAAAAAGGGCGTGCTCTATGAGTATGCCGGCGTCGCGCGTGAGGTCCTTGAAGCGCTTCTCGACAAATATGCGACGTCGAACCTCGTAGACTTGGACGACACCCACGTCCTCGACCTCGAGGAATTCCGTCGGTTTGGCAGCCCAATGAAGATCGTCGCCGCATTCGGCGGCAAACAACAGTACATTCAGGCAGCGCAGATGCTCGAGGACGAGCTCTACATCGCATAGAGAAAGGTAACGATAGCAAATGGCACTGGGATCTCTCGTAAAGACCCTGCAGAACATCATGCGCAAAGACGCCGGCATCAATGGCGATGCGCAGCGCATTGAGCAGATGACTTGGCTTTTCTTCCTCAAGATTTACGATGCCAAGGAGCAGGAGTGGGAGTTTCACGATGACTCCTATCAGTCCATCATCCCCGAGCGCCTGCGCTGGTATAGCTGGGCGCACGATGCGAAAGACGGCAAGGCGCTTACTGGCGATGAGCTTCTCGACTTTGTGAACAATGATCTATTCAAGACTCTTGAGAGTCTTGAGCTTGCACCTGATGCGCCTTTGCGACACGTCGTCGTCAAGGCTGCTTTTACTGACGCCAACAACTACATGAAGGATGGGATTCTACTTCGTCAAGTCATCAACGAGATTGACGAGTCGGTTGATTTTACCGAGTACAAAGAGCGCCACGCCTTCGGTGAAATTTACGAGACCATCCTGAAAGACTTACAGTCCGCGGGTAATGCCGGCGAGTTTTACACGCCCCGAGCGGTGACTGACTTTATGGCCCAGGCACTTGCGCCCAAGCTCGGCGAGACTGTGGCTGACTTCGCGTGTGGCACGGGCGGCTTTTTGACGAGCGCCCTCAAGATTCTCGACTCCCAGGTTCAGACTCCAGCCGATCGTGAACTCTATGCAAGATCGGTCTACGGCATCGAGAAGAAGCAGCTCCCTTACCTGCTGTGCGTGACCAACATGCTGTTGCACGATATCGATAATCCTGAAGTCTTTCACGATAACTCTCTCGAGAAGGATGTTCGCGAGTGGAAGCACAAGCCTGACGGCCAGTTTGACGTCGTACTTATGAACCCGCCCTATGGCGGGTCCGAGAGTGCATCGGTGCAAAACAACTTCCCTGTTGCACTCCGTAGCTCCGAGACCGCAGATCTATTCCTTGGACTCATTCTTTATCGTCTTAAGCGAGGCGGCCGCGCTGCTGTTATCATTCCGGATGGTTTTCTCTTTGGCCAGGATAGTGCAAAGACGGAGATCAAGCGTCGCCTGCTTGAGGACATGAACTTGCATACTGTCTTGCGCCTTCCACAGAGTGTTTTCGCTCCGTACACGAGCATCACTACTAACGTTCTGTTCTTCGATAATACGGGGGCCTCTGAGGGCGTTTGGTTCTATCGCATGGACATGCCCGAGGGGTATAAACACTTCTCTAAGACCAAGCCCATTAGGATCGAACATTTTGCACCTGTAAAGGAATGGTGGGAGAACCGTCGGGATATCGAGGAAGACGGCAATTCCAAGGCCAAGTACTATACGGTTGACGAGTTGCGAGACGGCGGTTTTAACTTTGACGTGTGCGGCTATCCTCACGAGGAAGAGGAGATCTTACCGCCTGACGAACTGATCAGGAACTACAAAGAAGAGCGCGCTAAGCTCGATGCCGAGATTGACCAGAAGCTTGCTCGTATTTGCGAGATTCTTGGGATTGAGGCGTAGATGAAGGCAAAAGACCTGAAGAACTCAATCCTGCAAATGGCGATTGAGGGAAAGCTCGTTCCACAAGACCCGAGTGATGAGCCTGCAAGCGTCCTGCTTGAGCGTATTCGTGAAGAGAAGCATAAGCTTATTGCTGAGGGTAAGGCTAAATTCCCGAAGGGCGGGGAGAGCATTATCTATATCGGTTCCGATGGCTCCCCCTATGAGAAGCACGTGGACACTAAGGGACGCGTTCTGAGCGACAAGTGCATCGCGGACGAGGTTCCGTTTGGGATTCCGGAAAGCTGGGCCTGGGCGAGATTTAGTGAAGTCATTGGAATTGCAGCGCGTTTGGTCGACCCGTTGAAATATCAGGACTTTCCTCATATCGCGCCTGACAACATCCAAAAAGGCACCGGAAAGCTCTTGTTCTGTCATAGTGTTAAGGCCGACGAGGTTAAGAGCGCCAATCACCTGTTCTCTGCAGGACAGATTCTCTATTCGAAGATTCGTCCAGCTCTTCGAAAGGCGGTTATCGCCCCTTTTGATGGGCTGTGTAGTGCGGATATGTATCCGCTCAACACCAAGCTGCAACCTGAATATGTCCTCACGGTTCTCCTCAGCAATTTCTTCACTGAGGAGACGCTTAAGGGTGATACGCGTGTCAAAATGCCAAAGACTAATCAGAAGTCATTGAACGTCATTCTGGTCCCAGTTCCGCCTCTCGCCGAGCAGCGCCGCATCGTCG
>CAJMOM010000106.1:0-5930 GCA_905215005.1 uncultured bacterium
GGAAGTTAGCCATGTTTGACAACGGACCCGTACCCGGCCGCAACGACGCCTGCTGGTGCGGCAGCGGCAAAAAATATAAGAAATGCCATAGCGCCTTTGATGAGCGCCTTGAGCGCCTGTGGGAAGAGGGCTGGGAGGTCCTGCCCCGCACGCTCTACAAGACGCCCGCCGATATCGAGGGCATCAAGCGCTCGGCCGCTATCAACGTGGGCGTGCTCGATTACGTAGGCGAACACATCGCCGCGGGCATGACCACCAACCAGATCGACCAGATGATCTACGACTACACCGTCGAGCACGGCGGCACGCCGGCCGACCTCAACTACGAGGGCTACCCCAAAAGCGTGTGCACATCGATCAATGATGTGGTCTGCCACGGCATTCCTTGCGACACGGACGTGCTGCACGAGGGCGACATCATCAACGTCGACTGCTCCACGATTCTTGACGGCTACTTTAGTGATTCGAGCCGCATGTTCTGCATCGGCGAGGTCTCTGCCGAGCGCCAGCGCCTGGTCGACGTCACCCGCGCCAGCGTGGAGGCGGGTCTGGCTGCCGTCAAGCCGTGGCTGCCACTCTCCGTGATGGCTGAGGCCGTACAAAAGACGGTCGAGGACGCCGGTTTTAGCGTAGTGCGCGAGTACGGCGGACACGGCATTGGCAAAGAGTTCCACGAGGACCCGTTTGTGGGCTTTACCACCGAGGCGCCCGATGTGGACACCATCATGGCCCCGGGCATGGTCTTTACCATTGAGCCCATGGTCAACGCCGGAGCGCCCGACATCAAGATCAGCAAGGGCGACGGTTGGTGCGTGCGCACCAAGGACGGCAGCGATTCGGCCCAGTGCGAGGTACAGCTCGTGGTGACCGAGGATGGTTACGAGCTGCTGAGCTGGTAGCTGTGGATGCGCCGGGCTACGCGATGGATATGTTAACCATCGCGTAGCCCGGCGTTTTATTTGAACGTTTTGCCTGATACAACCTGCCAAAATAAACCTGTCCCTTTTTGGCAGGTCGAGCGGAGAGGACTGCTTGTGAACATCCTGGTTTTGTTGCCCGTCAACGACCGCCATCGCGCGATCCTCGAGTCGAGCGCTCCAGGCGAGGACTTTATCTACACGAGTGCCGACGCCATCACGCGCGAGCAGGTCGCCGATGCCGACGTGATCTTGGGCAACATCGACCCTGACATGCTCACGGCATGCGAGCATCTCCAGCTGTTGCAACTGCAGACCGCGGGCTATGACGACTACCTTGCTGCCGGCACCGTGCCGGCAGAAGCCAAGCTGTCTTGCTCAATCGGCGCCTACGGCCAGGCCGTGAGCGAGCACATGTTTGCCATGGTCCTTTCCATGATGAAGCGCCTGCCCGGCTATCACGACTTGCAGCGCGAGCATCGCTGGAAGGATTTGGGGCCGGTCACCTCGCTCAAAAACGCCAATGTGCTGGTGCTGGGCGCGGGCGATATCGGTGGTCACTTCGCCACGCTCTGCCGCAGCATGGGCGCGCACGTCCGCGGCATCAAGCGCCACCCGCTCGTCTACCCCATTGTGTTTGAGGATATGGACGGCATGGATGCCCTGTCTGAGCGCCTGGCGGAGGCTGACATCGTCGCATCCTTTATGCCCAGTACGCCCGAGACCCGCGGCCTGGCGAACGCCGAGTTCTTCGCCACGATGAAACCGGGCGCCTTCTTTGCCAACGGCGGCCGCGGCGATCTTGTGGTTGCCGACGATCTGGTTGCCGCTCTTGAGTCCGGACACCTTGCCGGTGCCGCGGTCGATGTCACCGACCCTGAGCCACTGCCCGCAACAAGCCCGCTGTGGGATGCGCCCAACATGCTCATCACGCCGCACGTCTCCGGTTGGTTCCACTTGGAGGCTACGCTCAACAATGTGGTCGACATTGCCGCAGAGAATCTGCGTCACCTGCAAGCCGGCGAGACCCTGCGCTGCTGGATCGAACACTAGTTTGTTCCGGCGTTTTGCCAAACGCCGGAACCCCTCGACGCTGCGCGCCCCATGGGTTCCGCCGTTCTACCGAACGGCGGACCGGTCGACGCTGCGCGCCGCCCAGAGCGACAATTTGTCATTCAAAAGGCAAGGCATGACCAGAAGGTCAATGCCTCGCCTTTTTCATGCCAACTTGTTCGCTCTGGACATCGCTCGCTGACGTTTGCTCAACCCGCGGTGTCTTAACAAATCCGTCCAGCTGTTGGCATCGCGACATTTGACCACATAAAACCTGCCAAAATTAACATCCCTTTTTGGCAGGTTTTAGAGCTCTACGCTTTCGGCGCCGTTGATGGTTAGGTCGCGCTCGTAGAAGGCGGTGAGGGCGCGGATGGCATACATCACGTCGCGCACGCCGCCGGTCTCGTAGCTCGAGTGCATGGCCAGCTGCGGCAGGCCCACGTCCACGGCGTGCATGCTCGCCTGCATGTTCGACAGGTTGCCGAGCGTGGAGCCACCCGCCATATCGCTCTTGTTGGCGAAGGCCTGCGTGGGCACGTCGGCGTCATCGCAGATGGCTTGGAACACCGCGCGGCTAAAGGCATCGGTGCAGTAGTGCTGGTTGGCGGCTTCCTTGATGACAATACCGCCGTTGAGTACGACCTGATTGCGAACATCGCACTTCTCGGCGTGGTTGGGGTGCACGGCATGCGCGTTGTCGCAGCTCACAAGCATCGATGCGGCAAGGGCGCGATGGTACGACTCGTCGTCAAAGCCCAGCGATCCGTTAATGCGGCGCAGCGCGTCGGCCAAGAACGTCGACATGGCGCCTTGCTTGGTCTCGGAGCCAACCTCCTCGTTATCAAAGCAGCAAAAGACCGAAACATCGTGCGCGTTCTCAGCACCCAAAAATGCCTGCAGCGAGGTGTAGGCGCAGGCCAGATCGTCGAGCTTGGGCGTCGAGATAAACTCGTCGGCCCAGCCCCAAATGCGCGCATCCTGGCGGTTGACCAGGAACAGATCGCGGCCCAGAATTTGCTCGGGCTCAACATCCAGCTCGTCGGCGATCAGGGCGTCAAAGTCGCCCTGCTTAAGGTCGCCAGCGCTGATGAGCGGGCACAGGTCAACGGCTCGGTTGGGAGCAAAGCTCTCGTTAACGCCACGGTTCATGTGGATGGCAAGGCTCGGGATGATGGCGACTTCGCGCTCGGTAGCGAGCAAACGACTCTCGATACGGTCGCCCTCGCGTACCAGCACGCGGCCCGCGAGTGCCAGCGGACGGTCGAACCAGGTGTAGTCGATCATGCCGCCGTAGGCCTCGGTGTTCAGGCGCAGCGTCTCGCCCGCGCCGTCGAGCTCGGGCACGGCCTTAACCTTAAACGTCGGCGAGTCGCTGTGCGACGCCGTCAGCTGAAAATGGTAGTCGCCGGCAACGCCGTCCTCGCCCCACGTCGCGGCCAGGTCCTCGCCCACCTTAAAGGCAACAACGCTCGAGGTGTTGCGCTGCGTGTAATAACGCCCGCCCGGCTCGATGTCCCACGCCGCATTCTCGGGCAGGTAGGTAAAGCCCGCCTCGTCGAGCTCGGCCATAATGGTCGCCGCCGTATGGAACATGCTGGGGCATGCCTCGATAAAGTCGATAAGGTCGTTGGCGGCCTCGATATCGTCGGCCGTCACGTGCGCGCTCTCGGGCGTTTCCTGATCCGTCATGCTCTCCCCTTTCGCTGGGTTGATAGTCCCTTCCAGCATACCCCGCCACGCCAGCGCCGCGCTCTTCATTCCATGTTTAATCCCGCGCCGCTCACCAAGTTGAGCCATCATTCCCGCGCTCCTTTTGCGACAATTACGCTAACAGGACGAGAGGAGCCGTCATGAAGCCACGTAACATTGCCATCGCCTGCGGTGTCGCGGGAGTCGCCGTCGGCCTTGCCGCTGCCACCGGTATCGTTTACCGCAAGCAAATCAAGTCCGTCGCGTCGCTCAAACGCTTGACCGGCTATGCGGATGGCTATGACCTGTACGCAATCGACATCGCCTACGACTACGATCTTGATCGCATCATCGCCGCTGGCGTGCGCGACGACCAGGCCTACATCGATGCCGTGGTGGCGCAGGTGCTGCCCGGCGTGCCGGTGCATGTCCAGGCGCCCCAGTTTGCCTGCAGCGCTTTTGTCGCCGTAGATGCCGAAGGCCGCGTGCGCACCGGTCGCAATTACGACTTTAAGGACGACACCTCGGCGCTGCTGGTGCGCAATCACCCACGAGGCGGCTATGCCTCCATCGGGTTTGCTGCCCTTAACAACCTGGGCGATAACACTCCGGTTGACTCCGTCGCCGGACGCGTCGCCGCAGTCATGGGCCCGTTTGCCCAGCTCGACGGTGTTAACGAATGTGGCGTGTCCATTGCCGTGCTCACCCTGGATTCCAAACCCTGTGACCAGGACACACAACGTCCCGCCATCAATACCTCGCTCGCCATCCGTCTGGTGCTCGACCGTGCCGCCACCACGCAAGAAGCTGTCGACCTGCTTTCTGCCTACGACATGCACGCCATGGCAGGACGCGATTACCACTTCTTTATAAACGACGCCGCCGGTGACGCGCGCGTAGTAGAGTGGGATCCGCGCGATCCGGACCGCGCTTTCAAAGCGACTCCCGTACGCCAGGTTACGAACTTCTACGCCTGCTATGGCGACGAAGTGCTGCCCAACCAAAAGAATGGCGAGCTGGGCCATGGTAAAGAGCGCGCCGTCGCAATCGCCGATGTCCTTGACGCCCATGTCGGTGCCCAAGACGAAACGATTGTCTGGGAAGCCCTGCGCGCCGCAGCGCAAGAGCCCAATCCGGAAGACATCACCAGCAATACGCAATGGTCGGTCATCTTTGACAATACCGAGCCCGCTGCCGCCATCACTCTGCGCCGCCACTGGGGCGACGTCGACGCCTTTGCGCTGTAAGGAGCCAGGCCCGTCGACCTTACGTTCCCTGACGTTGCTTACATTTCCATACGCTTGAGCTAACACGTTTTACCCCCGTATCAACAGTGTGCGGGGGTAAACTTATGCGCATGTTATAACTTGCCCGGAAGGATTCATCATGCTTAGGATCGGTCTTCTTACCAGTGGCGGCGACTGCCAAGCGCTCAACGCCACCATGCGCGGCATCGTCAAAACGCTTATGACCAATAGCGAAGAACCTATCGAGATCTACGGTTTTGAGGACGGCTACCAGGGCCTTATCTACAGCAGATTCCGCGTCATGACGCCCGCCGATTTTAGCGGTATCCTCACCCGCGGCGGCACCATCCTGGGCACGAGCCGCACGCCGTTCAAGCGCCTGGATACCCCCGAAGCCGATGGTGTCGAGAAGGTGCCGGCGATGGTCCACACCTATCATAAGCTGCAGCTCGACTGCCTGTTTATGCTGGGCGGTAACGGCTCCACCAAGACCGCCAACCGCCTGCGCGAAGAGGGCCTCAACGTTATCGCCCTGCCCAAGACCATCGATAACGACACCTGGGGCACCGAGCTGACGTTTGGCTTTACGAGCGCCATCGACGTCGCCACCAAGTGCATCGACGACATCCACACTACCGCCTCGAGCCACGGCCGCGTGTTTGTCATCGAGATCATGGGCCACAAGGTTGGCTGGATCCCGCTGTACGCCGGCGTCGCGGGCGGCGCGGATGTCATCTTGATTCCCGAGATCCCCTACGACATGGATAACGTCATCAAGACCATCGAGCATCGCATGGAGACCGGCAGCCGCTTTACCATCGTGGCCGTCGCCGAGGGCGCTATCTCCAAGGAGGACGCGGCGCTGTCCAAGAAGGAGTACAAGAAGAAGCTCGCCGAGCGCACGAGCCCGTCGATCGTCTACGACATCGCCAAGGAGATCGAGGCCAAGACCGGTCGCGAGACCCGCGTCGCCATCCCCGGCCACACGCAGCGCGGTGGCCAGCCCGATGCCCAGGACCGC
>CAJMOM010000107.1:0-5832 GCA_905215005.1 uncultured bacterium
GGTGGGTCCCGCGTTGCCGGCCACGCTGCGCGAGACGGCAAAGGGTGGCATCGCGCAGGCTCCGGCCGCACTTTCGGCCTGTGCAAAATGCGGTGTGTGCGGATAGCGACAAAGAACGACTCAAAGGTGGGACAAATGTCCCACCTCTTTTGAATGCCACCGTTTCCGTACCACAAACAGCAGGGCAATCGCTATAATGCAAGCCCAGTAAAAACACGATGAACCGCAAGGCGAAAATCGAAGGATATGCATACGATGTCGCAAAACGATCGAACTCAACTGATTCCCGATCCGCAGCAGCCGAGCAGGCACACCGGCGGCGTTCAGTCGCCGCGTCCTATCGCGCCGAGCCACGGTCAGCAGCGTAGTGCAGCAAACGCTTCCCAACGCCCGAACCAACAGCGACAGCAGCGTCAACAACGTCAGCAGCGCCAGGCAAACGGCAATGCGCCCAAGCAGCCCCACACGCACGCTCGAGGCGATCGTGGCCCCGCGCGCAAACCCGCCGAGAACAATAAGTCGGGCAAAAAGACGACGCTCTTTGTCGTCCTGGGTCTAATCGTCATTGTCTATATCGTAGGCGTCGTAGCATTTTCGCAGGTAGCCTACCCCAACACCACCATCGCCGGCGTCGACGTCTCGTTCTCCAACGCTTCGTCTGCCGCCACCAAGGTCAATTCGGCATGGAAGCACTATAAGCTCGCCGTGACAGGCGATGACTTTAGCTGGACCTATCAGCCCGAGTCCGATGAACCCATCGTCGATGGCGAAGCTGCCGCAAAAGAGATCATCAACCACAACGAAGCCTTTATTTGGCCGGTCCGCCTTGTGGAATCCTTAAGCGGCAAGACCAAAACAACCGCTACCTCCAACGAAGTCGATCTTGATCAAGACGTCGACCTGTCCATGCTCTCCGACACCTTTGACCAAAAGAAGTTTGAGAAGGATCTGGGCGCCGCCATCAACGAGTTTAACGAGGGCCGTTCGGGCACGTTCGAGGCCAATAGCTCCTATGACGAGCAGGCCGGCAAGTTTACCGTAGAGAAGGCGCGCTCCAACGAAAAACTCAACCGCGAGCATGTCATTAAGTATGCCGAGCTCGAGCTTGCCTCGCTGGCCGAGTCCGTAGATCTTTCCAAGCTCGGCAACGATGCCTATGAGCCGCTCAATGGAACGCTGACCGATGATCAGATTCAGGCCGCATGCGATGCCGCCAACAACTTCCTGGGCGTCAACGTGACCCTCAAGCTCAACGGCGAGGATGCCGGCAAGGTTGATGGCAGCTCCGTATTGCAGTGGATCAGCTTTGCCGATCCCGCCAACCCAACGCTCGATACGTCGCAGATCAGCAACTGGGCAGCCGAACTCGCCAACGGCTTTAATACCGCGGGCTCCACTCGCTGGTGGACGCGCGCCGATGGCAAGCAGTGCGCCGTCGAAGGCGGCGACTTTGGTTGGTCCATCGACAGCAGCTCGCTCGCCAAGCAGGTCGAGGACGCCATTAACAACAAGCAGACCGGCGAAATCGAGATCAAGTACTCCCAGAAGGCCGACACCTTTACCGCAAAGGGAGAGCCCGACTGGAAGGCGTATATCGACGTCGACTTGTCCGAACAGCACGCGCGCTACTATGACGAGAGCGGAAATATCGTTTGGGAGGCCAACTTTATCTCGGGCAAGCCGGGCGAGGACGCCACGCCCGAGGGCGTCTGGCAGATCAACAGCAACGACGGCGGCAGCACCCTGATCGGAGCCAAGGACCCCGAGACCGGCAAGCCCAAATACGAGAGTCCGGTGAGCTACTGGATGCCGTTTGAGGGCAACATGATCGGCTTCCATGATGCCACCTGGCAAAACGACAAGAGCTTCGATAACGCCGAGTCGTACAAATGGTGCGGCAGCCACGGCTGCATCAACCTGCGCCTGGCAGACGCCAAGGCACTTCACGACTGCATCAAAGTCGGCCTATGCGTGGTTGTCCACTCGTAGTGCAACGCGCGCATTCCTACAACGTGGAACCGCTGCGACCAATCTAACAGTTCCGAAAGAAACCGTTCTATGCGCCCACCCCAACCGGTGGGCGCATATACTTATCGAGGTACTTTCTATAAAGGAGACGCTATGCCGAATGTCCCCACGACCACCCCGGGCCCAGATGATACCGAGCACACGCTCGAAGATGTCACCGAAACGATTCCTCTGATTACAAACGTACATGCCGATAAGCAGAGCGGACGCGCGAACGATGCGACCGAGATTTCCGATGAAGAGGCATATGCCAAGCTCAAGGCAAAACGTGCCGAACGTCGACGCAAAAAGCTCATCCGACGCGGCATTGCGGCCGGCGTCGTGGCCGCCATTGTGCTCATCGCCGTTGTCGTGACCTTAGCCATCAACGCACGGCCCGCAGGCAACAACGGGCCGGTGACCGACATGGTGACCGAGGGCACGTTTACCACAACGGTCGAGGCGAAAGGCCAGCTCAAACCCATTTCGTCCTCAGTGGTCTCCCCTTCTGTCGACGGTACGGTCGATTCGATCAACGTGCAGGCGGGCCAATCCGTCAACGAGGGCGACGTGCTTATGACCATTAAAAACGACGAGCTCGATCGCAACGTTGCCGAGGCGCAGCGTGCAGTTGCTGCCGCTCAAGAAGACCTCGCTAATGCGAAGAAAGCCGCCGCTGCCGCACAGGCCGCCCCAACGACGGACGTCGATGGAGCTTCCGCAGCGGCTGGCGTCTCCGACGCATCAGCGGACACGAACGCCGTATCGGCCGCGCAGCGCAGCCTCGCATCGGCCCAGGCAAACCTCGATCAGGCGAACGCCAAGGCGGCCAGTCGTACGGTCACGGCCCCGAGCTCGGGCAGTATCGTGGAGCTCAACGCCAAGGTGGGCGCCACGGTAACAGGCGGCATGATCATGGGCGAAAGCGATACGAGCGGCGGCAAGCAGTGCATGCAGATCGCCGACCTATCTAAGATGAAGGTGACCGTGCAGGTGGGCGAAAAGGACATCGCCAAGATCGCCGTTGGGCAGAGCGCCAACGTCACGTATCCCGCGTTTCCCGATATCGTGAGCCAGGGCACCGTCACGGCTATCGCGTCGGTGGCAAACTCCGACGCCGCCAACGGTGGCGGCGGCAGCGTGACCTTTAACGTCGACATTCTCATCGAGGCGCCCGACGCGCGCCTGAAGCCGGGCATGACGGCCGAGGTCTCGGTGGTGACCGAGCAGCTCGACGACGTGGTGATAGTGCCGACGATGGCGCTCATGACCGAAGACGGCGAACACTATTACGTCAACGTCGCAACCGATGACGAGGGCAAGCAAACCCATCGCGTGAAGGTGACCGTCGTGACGCAAAACGACAACGAAGCCGTAGTCGGCAAGACACAGGTTAAGCGCGACGACCAGGGCAACGAGATCAACCCCAACGTTCCGGTTACCAAGCTGCGCGATGGCGACACCCTCGTCATGGACACCGGAGCGGACGCAACGGCTGACGGCGGCTACGGTGCGGATTCGGGCAGTATGTCTGCCGACGAGGGCATGTAATGCGTCCCGTTATCGACATCCGCAACGTGCACCGCATCTTTGAGAGCGAGGCGGGGTGCGCCCACATCCTGCACAACGTGAGCCTGGCGGTAAATCCCGGCGAATTCGTCGCTATCACCGGCCCCTCGGGCTCGGGCAAGTCGACGCTCATGAACATCCTAGGCTGTCTGGATAAGCCGACGGCGGGCGACTACTACCTGCAAGGGCTCAACGTGGCCGAGCTCGATGATGAGGAGCTCACCGAAGTTCGCGCCCTGAGCATTGGCTTTGTCTTTCAGAGCTTCAACCTGCTGCCGCGCCTGTCGGTTATCGAAAATGTGATGCTGCCGCTGGCCTACACCAATGTGCCCCGTAGCCAGCGCGAAATGCGCGCCGTGCACGCGCTGCAGGCTGTCACGCTGCCCGTCGACCACTGGGACCACCGCATATCCGAGCTCTCGGGCGGCCAGATGCAGCGCGTCGCAATCGCGCGCGCCCTCGTCAATGACCCGCCCATCATTCTGGCCGACGAGCCGACGGGAAACCTGGACTCCGTTACCGGAGCGCTTGTGATGGAAACCTTCCATAAGCTCCAGAAGCGCGGCAAAACCATCGTGCTTATCACACACGACCCCGGCATCGCCGCCGAGGCCGACCGTGCCGTGACCATCCGCGACGGTCGCATTCACGACGGCGCGTATATTCCACATGCACCGCGGACCCTGCGCAGCGCCGTGGATAGCCTGCCCAGGATTTCCGCCTCCGCCAACCCGCCGAAAGGAGTGGTGGCATGAGCGCCCGCGATCTCATCCAGGAAGCCTTTCACTCGCTCGAGGCCAACAAGGGGCGCAGCCTGCTCACCATTCTGGGCATTGTCATCGGCATCGCCTCGGTTATCGCCATGACTTCGCTCATCGGCGGCATCCAAAACAGCCTGGTCAACAGTCTGGGCCTCAATGCGGCACGCATGGTGCAAATCTATTCGTCGCAAGAACTCACCGAGTCGGACATCGAGAAGCTTCAAAAACTGGTGCCGCAGATAGAGCAGATCGGCATTGTCGACAGCGCGTATACCGAGTATAAGACCGGCGATAAAAGCTATACCGTCATGGCACAGGGTGTCGATAGCGACATGCTCGACGCCGTGGGGGCCAGCAAGCTCGTTGCGGGGCGCACCTATTCCCAGGCCGAGTCCCAATCAGGCTCGCGCGTGGCGCTCATCAGCCGCAACGGCGCCGATCAGCTTTACGGCAACGAACAGGATGCGCTGGGGAAAACCATCAAGGTGTCCAACGGCGAGGTGCAGATTGTAGGCGTGATTGATGGCGGCAGCGACTCCATGGGCTCGCTCACGCTGTATATGCCACGCGAAACTATCTCCGGACTGTTTGGCGACGAGAATCCTTCATTCCCCAGCGTGACGGCACTTGCCGCCGAGGGCACGGACATGGATGAGCTCTGCAAAACCATCGAGTCCAAGGTGCGCGCGATGAAGGGCATCGAGGAGGAGGACGAGTACGACAGTGTATCGGCAACCTCCATGAAAAGCGCTATCGATGCACTCAACTCCTTTATGGGCGCATTCTCGCTCATCATGGGTGCTGTCGCCAGCATCTCGCTGCTTGTCGGCGGTATCGGCATTATGAATATGATGCTCACCAACGTATCTGAACGCATCCGCGAGATCGGCATCCGCCGTGCTCTGGGCGCCAGTCGTCGCGATATCACCGCGCAGTTTATGGCCGAGTCCTCGGCGCTGTGCGTCACCGGCGGACTATTGGGTGTCCTGATTGGCTATCTGCTGGCATGGGGACTCACGTTCTTTGCCGCAAGCTCGGGTATCATGAGCGAGTTTGGAGCTACCGGGACGATCACGCCAAGCTTCTCCATTACGACAGTGTTGATCGCGTTCGCCGTATCGGTCGGCATCGGCGTAATCTTTGGCTTCTATCCCGCTCGACGCGCGGCAAAGCTCGACCCGGTGGAGTGCCTACGCTACCAGTAAGCCACCACCAACAAGTTGCGGTGAATTAGGGACTGAATATGCTATTTAGCAGCAAAAACAGACGCTATTTCACCGCAACTTATTGAAGGGCTGCTTGCGCCAGTTCCGTGCGTCGTCCTCGATCGATTGGCGGATGACAGGCTTGTACGGGTCGAGCTTGCTCGGGGCGCTCCTCCTCGCAGGCGGGAGGGCACGCATGCGCGGCGAGCGCCTAGCGCGCGAACTCCCGTAAAAGCGCGTCTTCCACTTCCCGAAGCGAAAGGGCCCCGCCTCCCTCGGCGGGACGGGTG
>CAJMOM010000108.1:0-5812 GCA_905215005.1 uncultured bacterium
GGCAGCAAGCGCCTCGGCCTGCTCGGAGCCGCCCTCAAACAGCTCGGCACGGGCACCGGCAACGCAGGCAACGTACACGTCACGCACATGCGCCACCAGGTCGCGCGTCAGCTCCAGCAGGTCGTTTCCTTCCTCGACCTGCGCACGGATCAGTCCATAGAGCTCGGCAACATCGCGATCGGCAATGGCGCGGGAAAACTCGCCCAGAATCTGGTCCGAAACCTCGCCTAAAAGCGAGCGGGCATCGTCCGCATGCACGGTGCCGTTGCCGAAGACGCTCAGCTGCTCCAGCGTGGAGAGCGCGTCGCGCATGCCGCCCTTGGCATGGCGCGCCACGATAGCCAGCGCCTCGTCGTCGTAATCGAAGCCCTCCTGCTCGCACACGTATGCCAGGCGATGCTCAATATCCTCGTTGCCGATGCGATGGAAATCGAAACGCTGGCAGCGCGAGAGGATGGTCTCCAGAATCTTTTGCGGGTCGGTGGTGCACAGCACAAAGATCACGTGCGCCGGCGGCTCCTCAAGCGTCTTGAGCAGCGCGTTGAACGCCGCCGTCGTGAGCATGTGGACCTCGTCGATGATATAAATCTTGTACTTGCCACGCACCGGGGCAAAGTTGACGGAGTTGATGATCTCCTCGCGCACGTTGTCCACGCCGGTACGGCTTGCGGCATCGAGCTCGTAGACATCGGGGTGGTTACCCTCGGCAATGAGCTCGCACTCCTCGCAAGTACCGTCGGGCATGCAGCCGCTTGCACCCTCGGCGCGCGCCGCCTCGGCATTGCGGCACAGCAGCGCCTTGGCCAGAATGCGCGCCATGGTGGTCTTGCCCGTGCCGCGCGGTCCGCAGAACAGGTAGGCGTGGGACAGGCGTCCCTCCGTGATGGCGTGCTCGAGCGTCGAGACGATATGCTGCTGGCCCACCACGGAGTCGAAGGTGAGCGGGCGATACTTTCGGTACAACGATTCCATGGGTGCTCCCCCGGGTATACTGAGTCTTGTTGCCGCGGCGGCCATGCGGTCGCACGGCATACTGCATTCCATAATACCCGTACGGCGAGCCCGCCGCGATAGGAGTCCAAAGAGCATGGCAGACGCAGAGAGCAACCTCGTTCCCTCCGAAGCAGCCGACCAGGTCGAGGTCGCGCTCGAGAAGCAGGCCGCAGCCGACGACGGTATCCTGTACCTCAACGAGTACCAGTACGAAAACGACCTGGTCACCGACTTCGCCCGCCTGGTCGCCTCGCCCAGGCGTCGCGGCTCGTTGTATGTCGCCGCGGCAATTGCCGCGCTCATCGGCATCGGCATGTTGGTGGCCGGCGGCAACTGGATCAAGTTTGGCGTCGTGCTGATCGTATTCGGCGCCTTTTTGGCCTGGTGGAGCAAGAACCTGCACCACACCCTCGCCCGCGACTTTATCGACGCCGTCGAGGCCGACGAGTCCATGGGCGGCCGCTATCGCCGCGTCGCCGCCAACGAGGACGGCCTGATGGTTTGGGGCAAGAGCGGCAAGTCGCAGTTCTTCCCGTTTGAAAAGCTCGACCACGTACTCGACGGCGAGCGCATCTTTGTGGCCATGTTCGCCGACCAGGGCGTGACGATCCCTAAGGACACCTTCGTCCGCGGCGATGCCGAGCAGTTTGGTCCCTTCCTCAAGGCGCGCATCAACAAAAAACTCCGCATCGAGACCAAGAAGAAGAAAATGAAGGCCGAGAAGGCCGCCGCCAAGGCCAAGCAGGGCGACAAGCCCCAGGAGACCAAGCGCAAGCAGAAGAAAGGCAAGAAGAAACGCTAAGCCAACCGCGGGACACAAACCCCAGACGGAGCTTAAATTGAATGTCGCCCACTTGCGCGTGCTACACTAGCAGCATCTATGCCACCGCGAACGGCTCGGCTCCGCGCCCGCCGCTCGCAAACGAACTTTAAACGCACGAGGGTTGGCTATGCCGCTTTTCTCGCAACATACCGCCCGGTTCTCGCCGGACGTTCCCTTGGAGGGCACCAGCTCTCGCGAGCTGCTCAAGCGGTACCAGCCGCTCGAGACACTTGCGACCGGCGGTTTTGGCTCCATCGAGATCTGCCGCGACACGCACCTGCGCCGCCGCGTCGCCATTAAACGCATCCCCCTTATCAACGGTGCCGGCATGCCCGCCAGCGACATCATGGATGTCCTGCGCGAGGCGCACACTGCCGCCATGCTTCAACATCCCAACATCGTGCAGGTCATCGACTTTACGCACGACACAGCCTATGCCTACCTAGTCATGGAGTATGTCGATGGCATGTCGCTTGCCGAGTTTTTGCACCGCGTGGACGGCCACTCACTTACCTTTGACGAGGCCGCGGCCATTGCCGATGCCCTGGGCCAGGCGCTCACCTTCGCCCATAGTAATGGCGTACTCCACCTGGACATTAAGCCCGCCAACGTGCTCATCGACCACTCGGGCAATGTAAAGCTCACCGACTTTGGCATGGCGCGACTGTCGTCTGCCGGTGGCTTTGGCGGTTCGCGCGGCGGCACTATCGGCTACATGCCGCCCGAGCAGCTCGATATCGAGACCGGCACGGTCGACGAGCGCGCCGATGTCTTTGCCCTCGCCTGTGTGATCTACGAGGGCCTGTGCGGCAGCGCTCCCTTTATGGCGGCCACGCCCGCCGACTCGCTCGACCGCATCATCGGCGGCGCCACCTATCCCAGCGAGCTGATACCACACTTCCCCCCGGGAGCCGAGGCCGCGCTCATGAGCGCGCTCTCCCCCATGCCGCAAGACCGCCCCAACAGCATCGAGGCATTTTGCGACCAGCTCCTTGCCGGTCCCGTTCTCGCCGGTGATGAGGGTACGGGTATCGAAGGCTGCGATCCGTTCGACGACCTGCCGCACGTTGCCGATGGCGTTCGACGAGCCGATGATAGGCTGCACGGACGAGGTGCGCGTGCGCCGGGCGCGCCCCATCGCATGTGCGGACATGCGTTGTTTGGGGAGCGGCGTCTGTGTCGGAGCCTCCTCTTCCGAGTAACGCCGCAGCGTGTCGTAGAGACGGTTGATGTCGGAGGGGATTTGCAGGAAGTCCATCGCACCGTCGCGGAATGCGGTGACGGCGCGCTGAATCTGGTTGTCGCCCGCGCCCGCGAGTACGATAAAGGGAATTCCGAGCGGCGAAGCATTGCTGCTGTCGTCGGTGAGGACTACGTCGAAGGCCATTTGACGACACATTTCGGAAGCCTCCGATACGTCGTCCGTGGCTTCGATGGCATAACCTTCGTATGCGAGTCGTTCGCCGAGCGTCTTTCGCATACTTTTTGAATGGTCTAAAATTAAAACTTTTGTCATAAATATTCTGTTTTCTCTCGATTTTTTGTTTACATTTGTAGCCAAATTAGTGAAAATTTTCAGGCGAGTCAAACTCCTGTAAGTTCGGTGCAAACGCTTGCGGAGAGCCTTTTTTACCATTAAAAATTCGATGTATTCGGTCCGAACGGAACAATGTTCCGGCTGCGGGACGGTCTGCGCGAATCAATTCCGTTATGAAAAAGAATTATAATTACACCCGCTGCAAACTTTTCCTGCCGGAGTACGGGCGCCATATCCACGAGATGGTCGCGTCGCTGCTCGAAATCGAAGACCGCCGCGAGCGGACGCGGCAGGCCAAGGCCGTCATCGCCGTGATGGGCAACCTGAACCCGCTGTTGCGCGATACGGCCGACTTCACGCACAAATTGTGGGATCACCTCTTTATCATGTCTGATTTTCAGTTGGATGTGGACTCTCCCTATCCGCGTCCCTCGCGTCAGGATCTGACGGTCGCACCGCGGAGGATGCCCTATTCGCAGCGGCGCATCCTGTTCAAGCATTACGGGAAATATGTGGGAGAGATGATCCGTTCGCTGGTCGGCAAAAGCAGTCCCGACGTGAGCCGGACGGTCGACAATCTGGCGCGTTACATGCGTGCCAAGAGCTACGAGTACAATCAGGAACACCCCAACAACGAGGTGATCATAAAAGATATAAGACAAATGTCCGGCGGGAACATTTCGATAGACGAAGCTGCTATCAATAATCTCCGAAGCGACTATAAACAACACTTTACGGCCCACCCCCAAAAAGGCCCCCAGCGCACCGGCGGACGTCCCGTGCAGAAAGGCCGTAACAATCCGCGTGCCCGTCAGGGCAATTATCAGCAGAATCACCAGGGGCAGCATCAGGGATACGTTAAAAACGGCCGTTCGTACAATTCGACCAAATAATTTTGCGTTATAAGGCAAAAAAGTTATATTTGTAGTTACGAAAATCCGGTTGCGGCAGGCGTATCCCGCCGGAAGCGGGATAGGGAACGGTGCGATTCGGCCCGTCGTGTTGCGCGGACGGCCTCGTGCGGGATATTCCCGCGGACGGCGACGTTCCCGGTACGCGCGGTCTTTCCTTCGTTCGCCGAAACCGAATATTGTGTGTTTCCTGCGTCGGGAAGAGCGGCACGCTCTCCGCGCTGAATGAAAACGTGCGAAAAAATGGAGAAAAGCAAGATAGTGATGGGAATTCTGGCGGCGGCGACGCTCGGCGCCTGCCAGTCGTCCAAGGTGAAGATTTCGGGCCGCCTGGTCGGGGCTGACGCCCGGCAGGTCTACATCGAACAGCTTTCGGCGGGCGGCAAGGCCCCCCTGATCGATTCGGTGTCGCTCGACGACGCGGGCAACTACCGGTTCGAATTGAAGAACGTCCCCTCCACCCCGTCGCTTTACACGATCTCCTACAACGGCGAGAGCGTGCCCGTGCTGATCGAGGGCGGCGACCGCCTGACGATCAATTCGGCGGGCAGTTTCGCCCGCAACTATACGGTCGAGGGGAACGAGGAGTCGTCGCTGCTGCGCGAATTCAACCTCGCCTATGTCGAGGGGGCTGAAAAGCTCAACGACATCGCCGCAGCCTATGCCCGCAACGGCCAGTCGGAGGAGGAGCTCAAACGCCTTGCCAAAGCCTATTCGGACGAATACCTGCGCATCAAGCGTGCGCAGCTCGCATTCATCGTCGAACACAAGGCGTCGATCGCGGCGGTCTATGCGCTTTCGCAGCGCCTGCCCGGCGATCGCTATCTCTTCAACGGGCAGGGCGACGCCGTCTACTACCGCACGGTGGCCGATGCGCTCGAAGAGCGCTATCCCCAGTCGCCCTATCTGGCGTCGCTCCATGCCGAGATTTCGCGCCTCGATGCGTTGCAGAACCTCTCGGCGACGGTCTCCGAAGCGGGTTTCCCCGATCTGGAAATCGCCGACATGTACGGCAAGAAGGTGCGGCTGTCGTCGCTCGAAGGCAATGTCGTGCTGATCGACTTCTGGTCGCCGTCGCTGGGTAACAGCAACGCGCTGAACGCCGACCTGAAACAACTTTACGAGAAATACCACGACAGCGGGTTCGAGGTCTACCAGGTGGCTGTCGAGACGTCGAAACCGATGTGGATCAATACGGTGCAGGAGCAGTCGCTGCCGTGGATTTCGGTCTGCGACCTGCGCGGCGAAGCATCGCCCGCGCTGACGATCTACAACGTCCGCAAACTGCCCGCCAACTACCTGATCGACCGCAAGGGCGACATCGTCGCCAAAGATCTCTACGGAACTTCGCTCGAACAGCAACTCGAAAAACTGTTGTAAGGGCGATGATCTACTTCGCCTCGGATATTCATCTGGGTGCCGGCGATCCGGCGACGGCGCGGTGCACCGAGCGTCGGTTCACGGCGTGGCTCGACGCCGTTTCCCGCGATGCCGAGGCGATCTACCTGCTCGGGGACCTGTTCGATTTCTGGTTCGAATACCGGCGGG
>CAJMOM010000109.1:0-5811 GCA_905215005.1 uncultured bacterium
GCCTCGCGGCAGCGCGCCATAACGTCGGCCACGCTCGTGCCCTCGAGCATGCGGAAGTTGATATTGGCCCACATATCCTGCGGCATTACGTTGGCGCCGGTGCTACCGCCCTCGATTTGGGTCGGTGCACAGGTGGTGGTCACGAGCGGATAGAGCTTCTTGGTGGCGAGGCACTCGCGCACGATGGCGTCCTTGTTGGAGGCGATCTCGTCGGCCGTATAGAGCCCCAGCTCGACGAGCTGTGCGGCAAGCAGGTCCGTGACGCGCGTCGGCCACTCGATATCGCAGATTGCGGTGATGGCACGGCTGAGCACCTCGAGCGATGTGCCACCGTAGGGGTTGGAGGAATGCCCGCCCTCGCTCTTCGTCTTGAGCATGATATCGGCATAGCCCTTCTCGGCAAGGTCAGCGTGCATGAGCCAGTCCTCGCCCGCGCTGTACTCGGCAGCCGAAACGATGCGGTAGTCACCCTCATCGATCAGGTATTCAAGTTCAATGCCGCGCTCCTCGAGCACGCGGCCGATGGCGCCTGCGCCGTACTGCGTGGTTTCCTCGTCCTGGCCAAAAGCCAGCAGCAGGGTGCGATCGTGCTCCCAGCCGTGGGCCAGCGCATACTCAACCGCCTCGAGAATGCCTGCGACCTGGTCCTTCATGTCGATGGCGCCGCGGCCCCAGATGTAAGTTTCGTCCACATGTCCGTTAAAGGGGGCGTGCGTCCAATCGTCCTCGGTGCCCGACACCACGGGAACCACGTCCATGTGGCCCATGAGCATGACGGGTTTGAGGGCAGGGTCAGAACCGCTAAGCGTCACCAACAGCGAATGGTCGATAAGCTCGACCTCGCCCGCCGCAAATACGTGCGGCCAGGCCTGCTGCATATAGGCGCGCAGGTCGTCGAAGGGCTGCCAGTCCACCGCCTCGGCATCCATACTCGAGATGGTCGGAAACGACAGCATACGGCCCAGGCGCTCGCATGCGCCAGCCTCGTCTATATCGGCAAAATCATCCTCATGCGCAAAGAAGCGCCAAACCTCGGCCATGACATCCTTTCGATTGTAACGACAAGGGCCGCCCCACCGGAGCGGCCCTGCCACGTAAACGTTTGCGGTCGGTTATTTGTCCTCGAGATAACGCGAGAGGAACTCGCGGGTACGCTGGTGCTTGGGGTTGCCAAAGAGCTCCGCCGGCGCGGCGTCCTCGAGGACCACGCCCTGGTCCATAAAGACCACGCGGTCGGACACCGTGCGGGCAAAGGCCATCTCGTGCGTGACGACGACCATGGTCATGCCGTCGGCAGCGAGCTTGCGCATGACCTCGAGCACCTCTCCCACGATCTCGGGGTCGAGTGCGGAGGTCGGCTCGTCGAACAGCATGATCTGCGGATTCATGCATAGGGCACGAGCGATGGCCACGCGCTGCTTTTGGCCGCCGGACAGGCGACCCACGGCGGCGTGCGCGAACTTCTCGAGCCCCACGCTCGTCAGATGCTCCATCGCGACCTTCTCGGCCTCGGCCTTGCTCATCTTTTTGAGCGTGACGGGCGCGAGCGTGCAGTTGTCGAGCACATCCATGTTGTTGAACAGGTTAAAGCCCTGGAACACCATGCCGATGTCCTCGCGCAGCTTGTTGATGTTGCAGCGCTCGGCCGTGAGGTCCTGGCCGTGGAACCAGATGTGGCCCGCGTCCGGGGTCTCGAGCAGGTTGAGGCAGCGCAGGAAGGTCGACTTGCCCGAACCCGAGGCGCCGATGATGGTGACGACCTCGCCGGGATTGACGGACAGGTCGATGCCCTTGAGTACCTCGAGCGAGCCGAAGCTCTTGCGCAGGCCCTCGACGCGGATGAGCGGCTCATTGGTCTGTGCGGCGGCCGCAACGCCGGTAATGGCGGTATCTGCCATGATGATTCTCCTCGTCTTGAGCCTAGTTGGAGCTGGGCAGCGTGACCGGAGCCTCGGCGCCGAGCTTTTTGCCAAAGGCCTCGAGCAGGCGGCTCGCCACGAGCGTCAGGATCAGGTAGACCACGAGCGCCACGCAGTAGACCTCCATCTGGCGGTAGTACACGCCGGCGACGGTGGTGGTGGCGTACATGAGGTCAAACACGCCGATAACCGAGAGCACCGACGAATCCTTGATGTTGATGATGAGCTCGTTGGTGAGCGCCGGGATCGCGTTTTTAATGCCCTGGGGGAACACGACTTTGCGCATAGCCTGCCACTGCGACAGGCCCAGCGAGCGCGCCGCCTCGGCCTGGCCGGGATCGATGGACTCGATGCCGCCGCGCAGGACCTCCATCATGTAGGCGGTGGAGTTGAGCGAGATGGTGACGAGGCCAGCGGTGAAGGTACTCCAGATCTGGTTGGCCTGGGCGGTCTCGAAGCCCATGCCGCGCAAAACGGTGAAGCCCGCGTAATAGATGAGCAGACCCTGGACCATCATGGGCGTGCCGCGCACGATGGTGGAGTAGACGGTCGCAAAGCCGCGGCCGATACTCTTAAAGAAGCGCACCAGGTCGTTGTCCACGCGATCGAAGGTCTGAATGCGTAGGAACACGAAGAGCAGCGCCAGGAAGAATGCGATGACGGTGCCGAAGGTGGCAAGCGCGATGGTGATCTCGATACCGCGAATGAAGAAGTCCCCGCTCTTGTAGGTCATGTAGACCAGGCTCGACAAAAAGTCGCTGGGGTTGGAATCCGAGACAATGCTCACCTGCACCAGGTCGATAAACGACATGACGCAGCGGTCGATAAAGAAAACTGCCGCGATGGCGACCACGACGTAGCTGCCTAAGCGTGCTCCACGACGGAAACGCTCGGATGCGAACGGCGACTTTTCGCGATAGTCGCTCCAGTGCATAAGCTTGGTGACCAGCGCCGCCGCCGACACGACGAGCCACGCCCACAGGATCGCCCAAAGGCAATCTTGGAACACGCCCGTGGGGGCCAAGAAGCTCAGCGGCGTGGGGTTGCGCTGGCTAAACGCCAGGCCGAGCGCCGCGATAACGCTCGTGCCCAGGTATACATAACGGTGGTCGGCCCTGATAAAGGAGGCCAGGCGATTAATGGTTTTCATGCTGCCTCCCTATGCCGGCTGACGGTCGAGGCACGCGTCCCACATTTGGTCGCGCTCCTCTTGGCTGATACCCTTGAGTGTCTTGTCGATGAGCTTAAGCAGCTTGTCCGAGCCCTTGCGGCAGCCGACGTTTGCCGTGACCTCCTGCTTAAAGCCCTCGCCCTCGGCAAATTGAATCGGCACGATACCCGGGTTTTGGGCCATATAGCCCTTCTCGTTCTCGGTGTTGTAGGTCACGGCGTCGCAGGTGCCCTGCAGCAGGTTCGAAAACACCGTGGGAACCGAATCGACCGGGTTTTTGTGCACAACGCCCGGAATCTCGTCGATGACGGTATCGAGCATGGTGTCCTTTTGGCCGAGGACCGTTGCGCCGCTAAAGTCGCTGAGCTTGGTCGCATTTTGGTAGGGCGAGCCCTCTTTTACGAACAGGCCAAAGTAGCCAATGAAGTACGGGTCGGAAAAGCCGACGGACTCCTCGCGCTCGGGCGTGGCGCTCATGCCGGCAATGATGAGGTCGATCTGGCCGTTGTTGAGCGAATCGATAAGACCCGAGAAGCCCTGCTTGACGGCAACGGGCTCGCCACCGAGGGCCTTGCAGACGATCTTGGCGATCTGCACGTCGTAACCATCGGCATAGGCGCCCTGCACGTTGTCGATGGGGATAGTGTACTTGCTGGCTTCGGAGACCTGCCAGTTGTACGGGGCGTAGGCCGCCTCCATACCGATGCGGATCTTGTCCTTGCCGATCACGGAATCGGACAGGTCGTCGCGACCGCCGCCCGTCGTGGGCTGGACCACTTCCAGCGTGGATGGGCGCTGGCAACCGGCAAGTGCGCCGGCGACGACGGAAGCGCTCGCAGCAAACGCACTGCCTAAGAAGATACGACGGCTGCACACCGGCTGTGGATGCGCGTCGCGTTGATGGGGAGAATGCATAATCTGCCTTCCCTGTTGAATCGTATGCTGACGACTTAACAGGATATACGCCAGCGACCAGCAGCGCAGCACAAGCTCGAAAAATTAATAGACACACGGTAGTCATTGGGGACGTCGATGTTTTGGCAATGCCGGCGAGCGACGTCCAGAGCGAACAAGTGGCATGAAAAAGGCAAGGCATGACCAGAAGGTCTATGCCTTGCCTTATGAATGACAAATTATCGCTCTGGACGGCGCGCAGCATCGACCGAGCGGCGGAACCTCTAGAGCAAGGTGACGCTAAAGCTGCGTTTATCGGTAGCGCCGGGAGCCAAGGTGATGGTGTTGACCTTGTGCTCAAAGATGTCGTCCTCGGTGTCCATGGTGGTGTGACCGGTCCAGGGCTCGAGCGCCACAAACGGAGCGTCGTTGGCGGCAGACCACACACCGATGTACTTAAAGCCCTCAAAGTCGATCTTGACGCCGTGGCCCGACTTGCGGCCGCGCAGCGTGAGCGTGGAGCCCGGGGTATCGGTGAACATGATGGCGTCGTTATCGAAGCTGCGGTGCGTGATGGGCAGCACGTCCGAGTTATCAGGAGCCTTGTAACTACCCTCGAACGTCATAAGACCGTCGGGCGTGATGATGGGAGCCTCGTTCGTCCAAGCCTCGGTAAACGCCAGCTCGTAATCCTCGAATGCCTCGTCCTCGGCACCGGGAGCCGGTACGTTAAACGCGGGGTGGCCGCCCACCGAGAACGGCAGGTCCACGTCGCCGGTATTGGTGACGGCAAAGGTCTGCGTGAGGGTGGAATCGCCGGTCAAGGCATAGGTCATGTTGAGCTTAAAGTGGAACGGGAACGCCTTGAGCGACTCGGGCGTATCGGTGATCTCGTACGTTACCGAGGAGCCGTCCTCCGAAACCTCGACCAGCTTGTGCTCGACAATGCGCGCGAGTCCGTGGCGCGGCATCTCGCAGGTGCCGGCCGCAGACGTTGCCGTGTTGTTGCGCAGCGAGCCCACAATGGGGAACAGGATGGGCGCGTGCTTGCCCCAAAAGGCGGGGTCGCCCTGCCACAGATACTCGTTGCCGTTGAGGGCAAGGCTCGTGAGCTGGGCGCCCATGGAATCGATGGCCGCGGTGAGGCCGCCGCGCTTGATAGTAGTGACGGTAGACATGCTACTTCCTCCAAAGGTAAACAATAGTGTCGAGGGCTATTGTCCCACTCTTGGCGGCGGGACGGGACGGCAGGCGATTATTGAGTAGCCATAGCAGAATGAGCGGCGAGCGCCTACTGGGTATCCATGTAAAGGTCGAACCCGCCCTGCGGTGTGGTGTCGACCGTATCGGGCGCCTGTGAGTTAAAGCTCACGGGGACCATGCGCTTTGAGGCGCGGAAGCGCGTGCCGTCGGTGGCGACGGGCGGTTCATCGACGGTGAGCTCGTAGTCGCCGGGCTTAAGTTCGATGCCGTCACCAGCGGAATTGACGTATTGATACTCGTCAATCGTCTGCCCTTTGAGCGTGCGCCCCACGATGTGGATGAGCATTTGGCTGTCGCCGCGCGCGGTGTCCCACGTCGCGCCGTCCTTGACCTCGACCGACACATGTACCGAGCGCGTACGACCGAGCGATTGCTCGACAGACATCTCGACCTTGGCGGCATCTTCTCGCTGCTGCTCGACATGGCTCCAGACATTTCCGATCGCCGAACAAGCGATGACGCCGGCCATGAAGGCGATAAGGATGGGGCCGAGCGGCGAGCGGCGGCCAGCATCTTCCTCGCGAGCCAAGTCGGGACGATGCGTGGGCGCGGGCGCCTGAGCGC
>CAJMOM010000110.1:0-5795 GCA_905215005.1 uncultured bacterium
GCCTGGTGCAGGTCGGCGCCGCCGTTCCGCCCGATATGGTCCTGGGCGGCATCGTGGCCGCTGCCTTTGCGTGCCTGACCGATGCTTCCGCCGAGACCGCCATGACGATCGCCATCCCGGTCGCCGTCCTGGGTCAGCTTCTCGGCATCGTGTTCCGTTCCATCATCGCCGCCCTCACCCATGTGGCTGATAGCGCGATCGATAACGGAAAGTTCAAGACCGCCTACCGTATGCACATCTGCGCCGGCTCCGGTCTGTACGCTGTCATGTACTTCCTGCCGATCTTCCTCGCCGTCTTTGTTGGCACCGACCTGGTTCAGGCCATCGTCAACATGGTTCCCGAGTGGCTGTCCACCGGTCTTAACGTTTCGACCAAGATCATGACCGCCTACGGCTTGGCCCTGCTGCTCACCATGATGATCAAGAAGGGTATGACTCCGTTCCTGTTCATCGGTTTCCTGCTCGCCGCTTACCTCAACCTGTCCGTCATCGCGGTCGCTCTGATCGGTGTGTGCCTGGCTGTCGTCTTCATGGGCTTCAAGTTCAACGGTTCCCATGCAGCCGCCGGTGTCGATTCCGACTACGATCCGCTCGAAGACGACGAAGACTAAGGAGGAACACACTATGGCAACCGCAACCAAGGACGTGTCCCTGAACAAGAAGGTCAGCCAGTTCTTCTGGCGCTCCTGGGCCATCCAGGCCTCTTGGAACTACGAGCGTCAGATGAACATGGGCTTCCTCTACGGCATGGTTCCCACGCTCGATCGCCTCTATCCGGATGAGTCCGACCCCAAGCAGCTCGCTGCTAAGAAAGAGGCTTACCACCGTCACATGGCGTTCTACAACTGCACCCCGCAGACGAGCGCTTTCATCCTGGGTCTCGCCGCCTCCATGGAGGAGGAGTACGCCAAGGATCCCGAGAACTTCGATCCCGATTCGATCAACGCGGTCAAGACCTCCCTCATGGGCCCGCTTTCCGGCATCGGTGACTCCTTCTTCCAGGGCACCATCCGCGTTATCGCCTTTGGCCTGGGCGTTCAGCTGGCTCAGCAGGGCTCCATCATGGGCCCGATTCTGGCCATGCTCATCTCCATCGTCCCCTCTGTGCTGATCACTTGGTTCGCAGCCAAGATGGGCTATCAGGGCGGCCACGAGTACCTGAGCAAGCTTCAGGGCGGCGACCTCATGGAGAAGCTCATGTATGTCTGCGGCATCGTGGGCCTTATGTCCGTGGGCGGCATGATCGCTACGCTGATCGGCGCCACCACCCCGCTGCAGTTCGCTGAGGGTACCGTCGTTATCCAGGACATCCTGGACGGCATGATGCCGCAGATGATCTCCCTCGGCCTCACCGGCCTTATGTACTGGCTCATCAAGAAGAACGTCAACACCGGTTGGCTTCTCGTGATCGCCATCGTGGGCGGCATCGCCCTCTCCGCGGCCGGCATCCTGGCCTAGTCGCGACCAAGCGTCTAACCGCTTTCCCCCGGGGGCCTGCCTGACATCCCATACCCCAGGCAGGCTCCCATCCCTATACGTGACAATAGGCCAGTCCCTTTGTCGCATCTTCAACGGACCGGCGATTCGGTCCAAATCACGGTAACCCTGCGTGCGCCCGGCAAAGTGGCGCCGCAAAAATCGAAAGGAATGTGTCAGATGTACGAGATCGACCTTAACCTCCCTAAGCAGATCGTCGCTGACGTCCTGTCCGACCACGAGATTCACAGCGTCGCTTTCGTCGGCTGCGGTGCTTCCATGTCCGACCTGTACCCCGCCAAGTACTTCCTGGCCAACAACACGGACAAGCTGAACGTTCAGATCTTCACCGCTAACGAGTTCAACTACGATACGCCTTCCTGGGTCAACGAGCACACCTTCGTGATCACCTGCTCCCTCGGTGGCTCCACGCCCGAGACCGTCGAGGCCAACAAGACCGCCAAGAAGCACAACTGCCCGGTCGTCTCCCTCACCAACAAGCCTGGCTCCGCTCTGACCGTCGACGCCGACCACGTTATCGTTCACGGCTTCCACGCCAACTACGCTGCCAAGTGCGAGAAGCCCGGCTATGCCATCGCTCTTGCTCTCGAGATTCTTCAGCAGACCGAGGGCTATGACCACTACGAGGACATGATCACCGGCCTCACCAACATCTTCGATCTCTGCGAGAACGCCGCTCAGCACTGCAAGAAGCTCGCCAAGAAGTTCGCCGAGGACTTCAAGGACGACAAGATGATCTACTTCATGGCTTCCGGTGCCTCCGAGAAGATGGCTTATTCTCACGCCGCCTTCCTGTTCACCGAGATGCAGTGGATCGACGCCGCCGCCTACAACACCGGCGAGTACTTCCACGGCCCGTTCGAGGTTTCCACCGAGGGTAAGCCCTACGTCTTCTTCATGTCCGATGGCGCCACCCGTCCGATGGACGCCCGCGCCCTCACCTTCCTTGAGCGCATGGGCGCCAAGGTCGCTCTGATTGACTCCAAGGACTACGGCCTGGCTGATGCCGTGCCCGCGAGCGTCATCACCTACTTCAACCCGCTGCTGCACCTCGCCGTTATGCGCGAGTATGGCAACCAGATCGCCGAGGCTCGTCAGCACCCGCTGACCATGCGTCGCTACATGTGGAAGCTTTCCTACTAATCACAAGTAAGTAGACCTTACAGGTTGATTGAGAGGGGATGGGGTTTGCGCCCCGTCCCCTTTTTTGCTCTGGGGAGGGCGTGTCTGTCGCGTCATAAAACCCCAGATAAAACCTACCAAAATAAACCTGTCCCTTTTTGGCAGGTGGGAGGAGATGCGTATGATCAAGGCAGTGCTGTTTGACATGGACGGCGTGCTGGTCGATACCGAGTGGTTCTACAACCGCCGCCGCGTGGCGTTTATGGAAGAGAAGGGGTTCCACTTTGACGAGATTCCCGATCTTTCGGGGTCTAACGAGCCGGCCATTTGGGAGGCGCTGGTGCCCGACGATGTTGAGCTGCGCGAGCGCCTACGCGTGGAGTACAAGCAGGTCTACAGCCCGGACCACCCCGTTCCGTATGCCGAGCTGCTCAACGAGCAGACGGAGCCGGTGATGCGTGAGCTGCATGAGCGTGGCGTGAAGTGTGCCATCGCGAGCTCGTCCTATCGCGAGTTGATCGACGAGCTGGTGGAGATCGCTGACATTGCCGACGTGTTGGATTACACCATCAGCGGCCATGAGTGCAGTGCGTTTAAACCCGACCCCGAGATCTACCTGCGTGCCATGGAGGCGCTGGGGGTGGAGCCTGCCGAGTGCCTGGTTATCGAGGATTCGCCTTTGGGGATCGAGGCTGGCAAACGTTCCGGCGCCCGCGTCCTGGCGCTGCGTCCGCACGAGGGCGTCAACCTCGATCAATCGCGAGCCGATGCCGTTATCGATAATCTGACCGACATTTTGGCCGCTTTGTAGTGTCAATCCGCCGCGAGAAGCACTGATTCACGCGTCTTTTGCTGCGGATTGGCTTAATTTGTCATCTATCTGGATCCGTTTGGCTTCGATTCGGGCTAAGTGAGTAGACTTTTTGGCGCAGGCCGAGCACAAAGTGCATCTGCTTTAGTAAAACAGCAGGTCACAGGGGTGGCTGTTTTGGGTGTGCTCCGCAGGTCGCGTGAAGTCTACTCACTTGGGATTTTGCCCTTTGGTCGTGGGGGTTGATGGTCCCGTTTTGGTTGTCGAGAGAGGGTGAATTGAAGCGCCCCCGCATGCTCCATGCTACAATCGCGGGCATGCCCCACAACTAGATCTGCCTTCGAAAGGAGCTTCCGTGGCGAACGCCATCGAACAGCTCACGGACCGCGTGCTCGTGCTCGGCCGCCTCACCATCGTCCGCCGCGCCATCACTGCCGTGGCGGTCACAATTTCTGCCGTCCTCCAAACATTCCTGATCCAGGCGTTCATTCAGCCCGCTGACCTGCTTCCGAGCGGTCTTACCGGCGTCGCGGTCCTGCTCGATCGCGTTACCTCGCTGGGCGGCGTTCACATCGACATCTCGCTCGGCATGCTTGCGCTCAACATTCCCGTGGCGCTCCTATGCTGGAGCGGCATTAGCAAGCGCTTCGTCATCTTCTCGATGATGCAGGTCGTGCTCTCGTCGCTGTTCCTCAACGTCTTTCACTTCGCTCCATTTTTGGGCGACAAGATCATGCTCATCATTTTTGGCGGCGTGGTCTCGGGTCTGGGCGCTGCCATCGCACTTAAATCCGGCGCATCCACCGGCGGCACCGACTTTATCGCGCTGTGGGTTTCCAACCACACGGGCAAGACCATCTGGGGCGTCATCTTTGGTTTCAACTGCTTTATCCTGGCGATCTTTGGCTTTATGTTTGGCTGGGACAACGCGGCGTACTCCATCGTGTTCCAGTTTATTTCGACCAAGACCATCGACAGCTTCTACCGCCGCTACGACCGTGTGACGTTGCAGATCACGACGCGCAAGGCAGATGAGGTCATGACCGCCTATGTTGACCATTTTCAGCATGGCATTAGCTGTGCCGAGGTCATTGGCGGATACAGCCGCGAGAAGATGTACCTGCTGCACGCCGTTGTATCGACCTACGAGAGTCAGGACATAATCAAGCTGGTGTGCGACATTGACCCCGGTGCCGTGATCAACGTGTTCCACACGCTCAACTTTGTGGGCGGCTGGTGGGGTGGTCATGTCGACGAGCCCATGCCCACGGCCGTTCCCGATCCCGACAAGCCCGCACGCATGGCCAGCAGGCAGGCGCGCCTCAGCGAACAGGACAGCCTGCAGCAGGACGACGGCAAGTAGGGTATTGGCATTTTGCCGGTCCTGCGCAACCCATCCGAACGAGCCCCCCGAAAGCCCCGTTGCTTTCGAGAGGCTCTCGTTTGCCCAGATAAAACCTACCAAAATGAAGCTGTCGCTTTTTGGTAGGGAGGGTGTATCGTTTTATCATTATGAGGTAATATGAAACTAGACGTTATATACGTATTAGTTATTTCGATATTTCGATAAGAGTGATTAGATATGCCTGCGCCCAAAAATGCACCGCTTTACCAGCAGATTTACGACGAAATCAAGGATGCGATCGAGAAAGGTGTTTATGCACCCAAGGAGCGTATTCCGTCCGAGCTTGAGCTAGCCGAGCAGTACGACGTGAGCCGCATTACGGTGCGCCGCGCCGTCGAGGAGCTGTGCTCCGATGGCTACCTGGTTAAGCAGCAGGGCCGTGGCACCTTTGTCTCCACGCCGCACATCAACCGCCAGTTCCACGCTTCGACGCTGCAGACGTTTACCGCGCTGTGTGCCGATAATGGCATGAAGGCGGGCGCACATGTGGTCGATCGCCAGATTGTGCCGGCACGTCAAAACGAGATGGAGTTCTTTGGCCTGCAGAAGGACGCGCTGCTGCTGCATATTAAGCGCGTGCGTACAGCCGACGGCGAGCCCATCTTTGAGGAGAACATCTTTGTGCCGTTTGACGCCTACCGTGAGCTGTTGACGGCCGATCTTGAGGACAAGTCGATTTTTGCCGAGGTCGAGCGTGTTGGCGGAACGCCGATTGTCTCGGTTGGCTACCGCACGGTCGAGGCCGTTCGTGCCAATACCGAGCAGGCGGCCGAGTTGGGCATTGCTCCGCACGATCCGCTGCTCAACCTGCGTGCCAGCTTTACCGGTCCCAATGGCGAGCCGGTTCTGATGGGTAAGCAGTACTACGTGGGATCGCGCTACGTTATGGTGATGTAAGTTACGCAGTTTTACCAAACCGCGTAACGGCTCGACGCTGCAAACGCCCCTAAGCGGCAATCT
>CAJMOM010000111.1:0-5790 GCA_905215005.1 uncultured bacterium
CCAGTTGATGGTGCGCATGTCCAGATGGTTAGTGGGCTCGTCGAGCATGAGCACGTCGTAGTCGCCGATCAGCAGGCGCGCGAGGTCCACGCGACGGCGCTGGCCGCCCGAAAGCTCGCCCACCGTGCCCTCCCAGGGCACATCGCTAATAAGGCCGGCCAGAATCTGGCGCGTACGCGGGCTCGAGGCCCACTCGTATTCGGGCGTGTCACCGACGACGGCATGATGCACGGTGTCGGTATCGACCAGGTTATCCTTTTGGCCGAGCAATCCAATCGTCGTGTCGCGGCGGTGCGTCACGCGCCCGTCATCGGGCTCCAGCGTGCCGGCGAGCACGCTCAGCAGCGTCGACTTGCCGTCGCCGTTTTTACCGACAATACCAATGCGGTCACCCTCGCCCACGCCGAGCGTCACGCTATCGAAAATATGCTTGGTGGGAAACTCTAGGCTGACGGAATCGCATCCCAAAAGAATCGCCATGTGCCCTGCTCCTTCGTAGAAATTCAACGTTGTCCATGATAGCAGCGAAAAGGCGGGCCGCACACGACACAAAAAGGCGGGCCATCCCCCACAAGAGATGACCCGCCTCTCCAATCAGTCCCGTGGCGACCGTGGCCACCGCGGGCCTCAAGCATGTCCCGGACTAGGAGAACATGCCGGTGAGGTAATCATTCAGCCGCTTATCCTTGGGCCGTTGGAAAATCTCGTCAGTCTCGTCGTACTCGACCATATCGCCCATGTAGAAGAACGCCGTGCGGTTGGACACACGCGACGCCTGCTCCATGTTGTGCGTCACGATGACGATGGCGCGGTCGGCAACGATCGATGACATCAGGTCCTCGATCGCCAGCGTCGAGATGGGGTCGAGCGCCGAGCAGGGCTCGTCGAACAAGATCACGTCGGGGTTGAGCGCCAGCGTGCGCGCGATGCACAGGCGCTGCTGCTGACCGCCCGAAAGCGCATAGGCGCTCTTGTCGAGCTTGTCCTTGACCTCGTCCCACAGCGCCGCGCCGCGCAGGCTCTCCTCGACCATGCGGTCGAGTTCGTCGCGGTCGGTGATGCCGTGGCGCCTAGGCGCAAACGTGATGTTGTCGCGAATGGACTTGCGAAACGGGTTGGGCTGCTGGAACACCATGCCAATGGAGCGACGCAACTCGTAGGTGTTCTCGGTCTTGGTGTTCACGTTGCGCCCGCGATAGTTGATCTCGCCCCCCACGCGGCAGCCGCGAATCTCGCGATTCATAAGGTTGAGGCTACGCAAGAAGGTCGACTTACCGCAGCCCGAAGGCCCGATGAGCGCCGTGATCTCGCCCTTGTGAAAGTCGAGCGACGTATCGTGCAGGGCATGGTGGTCGCCATAGTACACGTTGACGTCCTTGGTGGAGAGCACGACCTCGTCGCTCACGGCCTTGCCGCTCACGCGCACGCGCTTCTCGCTCTCCCCCACACTCGATAGAAAGTCCTGGGTGTCGGACGCGGCCGCTTCGGTTGCGGGCGTTGCATTTATCTCGCTCATTCGGCCGTCATCTTCCTTGCCAGTTGCTTGCCCACAATGCGGGCGATTACGTTAAACAGCAGCACGCAAATCATCAGCAGCGCCGCGGTGCCCCAGACGATCTGCTGGGCCTCGGGGCTGCCTTCGCCATAGATCTTGTAGATGTGCACGGCGAGCGACTCGCCGGGGCGGAACACGTTCCAGGCGCAGGTGGGGCTCGACAGGTTAAAGCTCAAGAAGTTCAGGCGAACCGGCGAGCTCATGCCCGAGGTAAAGAGCAGTGCTGCGGCCTCGCCAAACACACGGCCGGCCGAAAGCACGATGCCGGTCACGATAGCGGGCATGGCCTCGGGGATCAGGATGTGCAGCGTGGCCTCCCAGCGAGTGAGGCCCATGGCCAGGCACGCATCGCGCTGGGCCTGCGGCACGTCCTCGAGCGCCTGCTGGATCACGCGCACCAGGATGGGGATGTTGAACATGGTGAGCGCGACGGCGCCGGAGATGATGGAGTACTTCCAGCCCAGCTGCACCGAGAACACCAGAAAGCCGAACATGCCGACGACGATGGAAGGCAGCGAGGACAGCGTCTCGATGGCGGTAGAGGCGATGTCGCGGATAGGGCCGTTCGGCGCGTACTCAACCAGGAAGACCGCTCCGCCTAGGCTGATGGGCACCGAGATGATCAGAGTGATCAGCAGCAGGTAGAACGAGTCGAACAGCTGGTAGAGCACGCCGCCCTGCGTTCCGTTGGCGCGCGACGGCTCTGTGAGAAAGCCCGGCTGGAACAGCGTCGAGATGCCCTCGAACAGGATATAGGCCACCATGGAGATGACGATGAGCATGACGATGGCGACGATCGCCGTCAGCACGCCCGTGGCGATGCGATCCTGCTTTTGGACACGCCCGAGCCTCGCCTCGTCGATGTGGATGCGCGTGCTAGCCACGAGCCTTCGCCCCCTTGCGGCCAATGAGATGGATGATCAGGATGAAGATGAGGCTCATGCCCATCAGCAGCAGACCGAGTGCCCACAGGACGTCGTCCTGGGCCGAGCCCTCGGCGTAGACCGCCATGGACGTGGTGAGCGTGGTGGTGATGGTGGACGCCGGCGACAGCAGCGACGTCGGCATGGCCTCGATGCCGCCGATAACCATGCGCACGGCGAGCGTCTCGCCAAAGGCGCGGGTCATGCCAAGGATGACCGCAGTCATGAGCGACGGCATGGCGGACTTGAGCACCACGTGCCAGATGGTCTGCCAGCGGGTGTAGCCCAGCGCGAGCGAGCCCTGACGGTAGCTATCGGGCACAGCGCGCAGGCCATCGACCGAAAGCGTGGTCATGGTCGGCAGGATCATGACGGCCAGCACGATGGCGCCGGGCAAGATGCCCAGGCCCGTGCTCACGTGGAAAACGCTCTTCATAAGACCGACGACCACGTGAAAGCCGATCAGGCCAAAGACGACCGAGGGAATGCCGGTCAAAAGCTCAATAAGCGGCTGAAAGACCTTGGAGCCAAATTTGGGTTGGATCTCGACCGCAAAGATGGCGGAGCCGATAGCGATGGGCAGCGCGATGAGCGTGGAGAGCACCATGACCGCAAAGGAGGTGACGATCAGGGGCAGGGCGCCGGTATAAGGCAGACCGTTTTCGGCTGTGTTGGCCAGGTCCCACTTAGTACCGGTAAAAAACTCGACGACCGAAACGCCGTCCTTGAGAAAAGCCGAGAGGCCCTTTTGGGCGACCATAAAGATGAGCGCGGCAACGACAAGCGTCACGAGCGCTACGCACGCGCCCGTGACGCCCAGGCCCACGTTCTCAAGGTCGCGCTTTGGCAGCTGTTTTGCCATTGCAAACCTTTCCGGGGCGATTACTTATTTAGCGGAGACCTTGCCGCTGGCGTCCTTGACGACCTTCATGGCAGAGACGGGGATAAAGCCCTGCTCCTCGACGAGCTTGCCCTGGACGTCGTCGGAAAGCATGAACTCCAAGAAGGCCTTGGTAGCCTCGTCGGCGTCCTTGGAGCAGTACATGTGCTCGGTAGCCCAGATCTTGAAGGAGTCATCAGTGACATTCTTGCTCTTGGGCTCGACGCCCTCGACCTTGATGGCGTTGAACTTGGAGTCATCGAAGTGCGAGAAGTCGAGGTAGGAGATGGCGTTATCGGTGCTGCCCATCTGAGTCTGGACGTCGCCGGACTTGTCGAGCTCGGCGTCGCCCTTAAAGTCGACGGCCTCGTCGCCAAAGACGGCGGCCTCGAAGGTGGCGCGGGTGCCGGAGCCGGCCTTGCGGTTGAGGACGACGATGGTGGCGTCGTCGCCGCCGACCTCCTTCCAGTTGGTGATCTGGCCAGAGAAGATGCCCTTGAGCTGCTCAAGGGACAGGTCGTCGACCGTCACGTTCTTGGAGACGACGGGACCCATGCCCACGACGGCGACCTCGTGGTCGACGAGGTTCTTGACCTGGTCGGCCTCGAGCTTGGTCTCGGCGAAGACGTCGGAGTTACCGATGGTGACGGTGCCGGCGGCGACAGCGGTCAGGCCCTTGCCCGAACCGTTACCCGAACCGGAGACGGAGACGTCGGGGTTGGCATCCATGAACTTCTCGGCAGCAGCCTCGACGAGAGCCTGGAACGAGGAGGCACCGTCGTAGGTCACCTCGCCGGAGACGGACTCGGCAGCAGCGGCGCTACCCTTGTCGGCGGCGTTGGAAGCGCCTGCGCCACCGCAGCCAACGAGGCCGAGGCCGACGATGCTGGCAAGACCACCAGCGAGGCCGAGGAACTGACGACGAGAATAAGCCTGATCGAGCATGATCTTCCTTTCAACATGCGACTCGCGGGCACCCTGCCCGCTTTGCTGTTCGGAAAGATACGTCCCCCGATCCGGCGACAACCACCTTATCTGCGGTTTCTTACGGGCTATTGATAGACCCTTACCGCAAGCGCGGCCCAGCCTTTACAAACGAATAACAAACCCGCCACCAAGCATGACCCGCCTTTTACACCAATAAAAACAAAGTTGCGGTGAAATAGTTCCTGCTTGGCCATCAAATGGCCCATTCTAGGAACTATTCCACCGAAACTTAGATTGGGAAACCGCGAGACCTTAAAGCTCTAATTCATTCAAACGGAGGATCGCAACAATATAGATCTTGAGCGCCTGCTTGAGCTGCTCCTCGTTGGCACACTCGTTGGGGCCGTGCATCTGGCCGCCCCATGCGGGCAGTTCCAGGCCGGTCTCCTCGGGGCCAAACGATACGGCGCGGGCAAAGTTGCGCGCGTACGTGCCGCCGCCCATGGCAAAAGGCTCGGCATGCTTGCCCGTAAACTCGTTATAGGTATCGATAAGCGCCTTCACGGCCGGATCGTCGGCAGACACCGAGAACGGCACCTTTGCATGACCCAAGCGACACGTCACGTCAAAGCGCCCCACGAGCGGCTCGAGCTGCTCGCGGATGGTATCGGCGCTCGTGCTATCGGGGAAGCGCACGTCGATGACCTGCTCAATATGGCCATCCACCACGCGGATGACGCCGGGGTTGCACGTAAGCGGGCCAAACGCCGGGCTCGTCGCGTCGATACCCAGGCCGCGGCCATAGGCGTCCGCATGCACAAAGGCCAGGAACTTGACAAACTCGTGCTCGGCAGGCGTCAGCAGGCGCTCGCCGCGGGCACCAAACGCGTCCTCGGCCTCGCGCAGATACGCCACGATCAGGCCGACGGCATTGATCGTTCCCTCGGGCATCGAGGCATGACCGCCAATGCCGTGGGCGAAAATCTGCGCATGCCCGTTATCGAGTGCCGTGATCTCCAAGCGGTCGGCGTTCTCGACGGGCGCCGGCAGCTCATCGGCAGCAATCGCAAGTTCGCAGATGGACTGCGACGGAATGGCGTTGCTCGCCTCGGCACCACTCCAGGACACAATACGCCCGCCATCGATCTTGGGGCTCACAAACGTCGCCCCAAACTGGCCCTTCTCGGCATTGCAGACCGGGAACTCGGCATCGGGCGTAAACAAAAAGTCGGGGTCTGCGTGGTTCTCCAGATAATGGTGAACATCGGACATGCTCACCTCCTCATCGCAACCCAGCAGCGCGCGGAAGGTATAACGAGGGACAATCCCATGTTTGAGCAGATAGGCGCCAGCGTAGAGCGACAGCACGGCCGGACCCTTGTCGTCGATCACGCCGCGACCGAGCAACCAGCCCTCGCGACGCTCCATCGCGAACGGATCGGTGTTCCAGCCAGGGCCGGCGGGAACCACGTCCACGTGGCAGATAGTCGCGAGCTGCTTGTCGC
>CAJMOM010000112.1:0-5771 GCA_905215005.1 uncultured bacterium
CCTTTGCGCCGGCGCTTGGCGCTGCGGGGCTCGCAGTGGTTCTGGCGCTGCCTGCCCTGCTGCTGGGCGCTTCCGCTACGGGCGCCATGCTCAAAATTGCGCTTAAGACGTTCATTAACGTGTCGCTCGTGCTGGGCGTTTCGTGGACGCTTACCTGGAGCCGCATGTCGGCGGCGCTCAAGACGCTACATCTGCCCGACGAGGTCATCTTTACGTTTGATATGGCGCTCAAGCACATCGAGGTGCTGGGTCGCACGGCGCACAATCTGTGCGAATCGGTCATGCTGCGCAGCGTTGGCCGTGCGCCTGAGGGATTTTCGCGTACCGATTCGATCGCGGGTATCATGGGCATGACCTTTATCAAGGCGATGGAATGCAGCCGCGCGATGGACGAGGCTATGCTTTGCCGCGGCTTTGCCGGTGCGTATCCGGCTCCTGCGCGGAGCGGCTTTGGCTGGCGCGATGCGGTTTACGCGGTCGTTGTGGTTCTGCTCGCCGTGTTGTGCGCAGTGCTGTAGCGCGGGCGGTCGAGCCGTCGACGTGGATAGGGAAGGGCGACGTTTTGGCAAACGATACGAATGGCGCGATGGGCGTGAGCGGTGCTGCCGGCGCCGAGACCACGCCGCTCATTGAGCTGCGCGACGTGGTGTTTTCCTATACGGGTCATACGGTTGTCGATGGCGTTTCGCTGCAGGTCGATCGTGGTGAACTCGTTGCCCTGCTCGGTCCCAACGGCTGCGGTAAGACGACGATTATGCGTCTTATTAACGGCCTTGAACTCGCGGACGCGGGGGCATACCTGTTTGACGGGCATGTGATCGATGCGGCGTTTCTAAAGGATTCCGCGGCCGCTCAGCGTTTTCATCAGCGCGTGGGCTTTGTGTTCCAGAATGCCGACGCCCAGCTGTTTTGCGCTACGGTGGGCGAGGAAGTTGCTTTTGGTCCCGCGCAGATGGGACTGCCGGCAGACGAGCTCGAGCGCCGCGTGCGCGATGCCATGGAGCTGTTCCAGGTTGCCGACCTTGCCGACGCCTCTCCCTATCAGCTCTCGGGCGGGCAAAAGAAGCGCGTTGCGCTGGCTGCGGTGGTGTCGATGAACCCGGATATCTTGGTCCTCGACGAACCTACCAATGGGCTCGACGAGGATTCATGCGACATCGTGGTCAACTTCTTGCTGGCCTACGTCGCGGCGGGTAAGACGGTCTTGATGAGCACGCATCACCAGGATTTGGTGCGACGCCTGGGTGCCCGTGCAATCTATATCGATCGATATCACCATGTGGTCGAGGCGCCTTCGCCGTCGTATGGAACCGAAAGCGGTGTTACGGACTAGTTGCTGCGCAGAGCGTGCGTAGCCGCCCGCGCGGCTTTGCCGTGATGGTATAGTTATCCAGGTTTTTTATGGGGGGTGGCTATGCCAAGTTGGAACATTCATATCGCTCAAACGGAGCGCTTGCTGGCGCGTGCTGGTGTGCTTGCCGATAGCGTTCGTGACCGCAATGCCTTTTTGTTTGGCTGCGTGGTTCCGGACATTTTTGTGGGCTATATGGTTCCCGGTATCGCTGATCCCATTCCGTATCGCATTACGCACTTTGCAAAGCCCGAGCCTATCCCTAAGCCTCGTGAGCATGAGTTCTGGGATACCTATGTGGCACCGTTGCTTAAAAGTTCGCCCACCGGTGCGCCAGCCGCGGCGACCTCGATTATCGAGGAGCGCGAGCGACTGAATCGCGTGCACTATCCCCAGCGCTACAGGGATGCTGAGCCGGTTGTCGGTCCCGGCGCTCGTGAGTTCTCGCTTGCGTCCGAGGACGTGGCGCAGTCGTTGCTCGATTTGACACTGGGTGTCTGGTCGCATCTGGTGGCCGATACCGTATGGAATACGCGCGTGAATCAGTACCTGGAGGCGCACGGCGGCAAGCCGTGCGAGGAGTTCCGCATTAAAAAGCAAGGCGACTTTGACTGGTTCGGCAAGACGCTCGGCATTGTTTCGATTCCGCGCGCGACCGATCGCCTGTATACTGCGGCGACGCGTTTTGGGCAGTATCCCATCCATAAGGAGTATGTGCTCAAGACCATTGGCGTTATGCACGAGATCGTGCGCGAAAACCCCGGTGAGCCCGACCATCCGCCATACCGCCTGCTGACAGAGGAGTTCTTCGACGCGACGTTTACCGAGGTGATCGAGCTGACCGAGGCGGGCTTTGCGGCTCGCGTTGCCGCTTCTGACGTCCCCGCAGTCCCTCTGATCGCTAGCTGCTAGCCGGCCGGCTTGACGGTGAACAGTTCACCCCAATTGACCAACGGCTCCCCTCGCAGGGCGTCTTCGGTGGTGCGCTCGGCATCGGAGAGGCTTGCGACTGAACGCAAATCGATGAAGCGGCATATGAATAAGGTCTTAAAAAAGGGCCCGGAAGGCTTTGCCTTCCGGGCCCTTTGCAATGCAAGTGTGCTTGCAAGTGCGATTTAGCGCACCTGAGCGACGTAAGCGACGTTGGTCGAGGAGACCTTGTCCTCGAGCTGGACGCTCATGCGGGGATCGCCGGCAGTGGCGACGGTCAGGTCGCCGGCCTCGACGTAGCCGAGCTCCTTAGCGGTCTCGATCGCCTTGACGATCGTGCCGTTGACGGTGCCCTGAGTAATCTCGGCCTGGTGCGGGATAACGCCCCAGTACATAATCATCTGCTGGACGGCCCACTCGTGGCGGGAGAACGCGCAGATCGGCATGTTGGGACGGAAGTGCGAGATCAGGCGAGCGGTACGACCGGTGGTCGTCGGCACGGTGATGCACTTGGCGCCAACAGTGGTAGCCATGTTCACAGCGGACATACCCACAACGTTGTTGACGACGCGGGTGCCGTGAGCGTCAGCCGGAACCTCGAGCGGAGCGTGAGCCGGGAGGTACTTCTCGGTCTCGAGAGCAATGCTGGCCTGCATCTTGACGGCCTCGACCGGGTACTTACCGGCAGCGGACTCGCCGGACAGCATGACGGCGTCGGTGCCGTCGTAGATGGCGTTAGCAACGTCGGCAACCTCGGCGCGCGTCGGGCGCGGGTTCTGCTGCATGGAGTCGAGCATCTGCGTAGCGGTGATGACGGGCTTGTAGGCCGCGTTGCACTTGGCGATGATCTCCTTCTGGATGTGGGGAACGAGCTCGGGCTTGATCTCGATGCCCAGGTCGCCACGGGCGACCATGATGCCGTCGGAAGCCTCGAGGATCTCGTCGAAGTTCTCGACGCCCAGGGCGCACTCGATCTTCGGGAAGATCGTCACGTGCTCGCCACCGTTCTCGCGGCAAAGCTCGCGGATGCCGCGGACGGACTCGCCGTCACGGATGAAGGAAGCGGCAATGTAGTCGATGTTCTCGGTCAGGCCAAAGAGGATGTCCTGACGATCGCGCTCGGTGATGGCGGGCAGCGAGATATTGACGTTGGGCATGTTGACGCCCTTGCGCTCGCCGATCAGGCCGTCGTTCTTGACGACGCAGGTCATGTCCTGTCCGTCGACGGACTCGACCTCGAGGGCGACCAGGCCGTCATCGATCAGGATGAGGGAGCCCTTCTCGACCTCGGAGGGCAGAGCCAGGTAGTCGAGGGAGATGTGCTCAGAGGTGCCGTGGAAATCCTCGGACGTGGGCTGAGCGGTGACGACGATTTTGTCGCCGGTCTTGACGGCAACCTTCTTGCCGTCGACCAGAAGGCCAGTGCGGACCTCGGGGCCCTTGGTGTCGAGCAGGATGCCGACGGGCAGGCCGAGCTCCTTGGAAATACGACGGACGCGCTCGATGCGACCGTGGTGCTCGTCGTAGGATCCGTGCGAGAAGTTAAAACGGGCGACGTTCATGCCCGCCTTGATCATCTCGCGGATGGTCTCGTCGCTATCGCAGGCGGGACCCATGGTGCATACAATCTTGGTGCGCTTGTACATTCAGACCTCCATCTGACATCGTCTTGCGCTGATAGATAAACCATAAGAAATAAAACTGAGATGATTATAACGAAATGGCGACCGAATACCCCAAAAAATCGACCGTATGCCGAATTAGAAGTTCATTTTTTGCGAAAAAACGGTATATGAAAAATCTTTACCAACCGTTCTGACCGCTGCTATCTGGGCGATATTTCAGTTTGACGATGCGCTGATGAAAAAACGTTTTATCAATATTGAGCATCACACGGTCTGCATCGTTGCACTCGAGCCGTGTTTCCAATTGGAATGTTTTGGCTAGACGCGCTGCTTTGGGGTACCATAGCTCCACTATCAACTGCCGCTCAGCACGGCAGCCTTGATGAGCCCTTGCCCTTCTCCTGGGAATTATGATCGGGCATCAATCTGCTGAGTGGCCCGAATCCCAGGAGGGGACTCTATATGCAAAAGGAATACCTGTCCGCCGCGGCGGAGGTACTCAGCGACCAAGGTGTCGATGAGAACCTCGGCCTGAGCAACGACGAGGCGTCGTCGCGCCTCGCCAAGACAGGCCCTAACAAGCTCGAGGAAGCCGAGAAGACACCGTTGTGGAAGCGTTTCTTTGAGCAGATGGCCGACCCCATGGTCATCATGCTGATCGTTGCCGCCGTCATCAGCGCGCTCACGGGCATGGTTAAGGGCGAACCCGACTTTGCCGACGTCGCCATCATCATGTTCGTCGTTATCGTCAACTCGGTGCTGGGCGTGGTCCAGGAAGCTAAAAGCGAGGAGGCTCTCGAGGCCCTGCAGGAGATGAGCGCGGCGCAGTCCAAGGTGCTGCGCGACGGCAAGCTCGTGCACCTGCCGAGCGCCGAGCTCGTGCCCGGTGACGTGATCATGCTCGAGGCGGGCGACTCCGTCCCGGCCGACTGCCGCGTGCTCGAGAGCGCCACGATGAAGATCGAAGAGGCTGCACTCACCGGCGAGTCCGTGCCTGTCGAGAAGCATGCCAACGTGATCGAGCTCGCCACCGGCACCGATGACGTGCCGCTCGGCGACCGCAAGAACATGTGCTACATGGGCTCTACCGTGGTGTACGGCCGTGGCCGCGCCGTCGTAGTCGGTACCGGCATGGATACCGAGATGGGCAAGATCGCCGGTGCCCTGGCCGAGGCCAAGGAAGAGCTCACGCCGCTGCAGGTGAAGCTTGCCGAGCTCAGCCGCATCCTCACCATCATGGTTATCGTCATCTGCGTCGTCATCTTTGGCGTCGACATCATCCGCCACGGCGTGGGCAACGTTCTCACCGACCCGACCGCGCTGCTCGACACCTTTATGGTCGCTGTCTCGCTTGCCGTCGCCGCCATCCCCGAGGGCCTGGTTGCCGTCGTGACTATCGTGCTTTCGCTCGGCGTGACCAAAATGGCCAAGCGCCAAGCGATTATCCGTAAGCTTTCCGCCGTCGAGACCCTTGGCTGCACACAGACCATCTGCTCCGACAAGACCGGTACCCTCACCCAGAACAAGATGACCGTCGTCAAGCACGAGCTCGCTGCGCCTAAGGAGAAGTTCCTGGCCGGCATGGCTCTGTGCTCCGACGCCCAGTGGGACGAGGAACTGGGCGAGGCTGTGGGTGAGCCGACCGAGTGTGCGCTCGTCAACGATGCCGGCAAGGCGGGGCTCACTGGCCTGACTGCCGAGCATCCGCGCGTGGGCGAGGCCCCGTTTGACTCGGGCCGCAAGATGATGTCCGTGGTCGTCGAGACCCTGGACGGCGAGTACGAGCAGTACACCAAGGGCGCGCCCGACGTGGTGATCGGCCTGTGCACCCATATCTACGACGGCGATAAGGTCGTCCCCCTAAC
>CAJMOM010000113.1:0-5699 GCA_905215005.1 uncultured bacterium
CGCATCTCGATGCGTCCGGGCAAGGCCATCACGTTTGGCTTGCTCGGGGGTAAGCCCTACCTGGGGCTTTCAGGCAATCCGGCCGCGGCGTATGTGGGCTTTGAGATGCTCGCCCGTCCGGCGATTCGCAAGATGCGCGGCTTTGCCGAGGGTCCGCGTCCCGTGCAGCAGGCGACGCTCACACACGGTGTGAAAAAGCGCCAGGACCGACGCTTCTTCGATCGCGCCACGGTTTTGCGCGACCCCAAGACCGGTGAGCTGATGGTGACCGAGGCCAAGACGCAGAATTCGGCGCTGCTCGGCACGATGCAGCGGGCCAACTGCCTGCTGCGTATTGACGAAGGACCGTGTGAGCTCAAGGCGGGAGATGTCGTGGACGTTGTTCGCGTCGACCTGCCCGAGGGCACCGTGTTGTAGGAGGAACACTATGGAGCTGAAGATATCGATCGTGACGTGCTCGGACACGCGCGATCTTGCGCAGGACGAGGCCGGCGCCGCACTCGAGGAGCTTATCGAAGCGCAGGGCTGGACGGTCGCCTCACATGTGGTCGTGCGCGACGACGTCAGCGAGATTGGTGATGCCATTGTGGAAGCCGCCGATGAGTGCCACGCCAATGTCGTGCTCACCTGCGGCGGCACGGGGCTTTCGATGCGCGATGTGACGCCCGAGGCGACGCGTGCCGTCTGCGACCGCGATGTGCCGGGTATTGCAGAGGCAATCCGCGCATACTCCATGACCAAGACGCGCCGCGCCATGCTCTCGCGCGCTATTTGCATGCAACGAGGTCATACACTTGTCGTAAACTTTCCCGGTTCTACGAAGGCCGCCCGCGAAAGCTGGGAGGCCATAGCGGACCAGCTGGAGCATGCGGCTCAGATGACAGCGGGCGGCGGACATACCAGCTAAGCGGTTTACCTGCGGCGGGGCGACCTTACGGGTTGCTCCGCCTTTGTTTTCCGCCGAAGCGACGCCGAGGTGCACGGTAATTCGAAACTATATTCTCTGGTGAGAATAATTTCTCACTATTATTATTCGCGCGAAAGTATAATCTAAAAACAGAATAAAGCCTGCGGCGGGGTGCCCGGGCGTAGCGTTCGAAAGGGTTGAATATGTTTGATATGGTTTCTCGCCGCGGATTCGTCTCGCTTTCTGCTGTCACCGCTGCGGGCCTTGGTCTTGCCGGCTGTTCGAGCAACAAGACGTCCGAGCCGGCCGGATCTGATGCCGGTTCTGCTAAGGCATCTTCCAAGAAGGCTGTCGAGCTGCAGGTCTTTGCCGCCAACTCGCTCGAGAAGGCTTTGCCCGAGGTTCAGGAGCTTTACACCGACCAGACCGGCACCACCTTTGCCGATACGCAGTTTAAAGCCTCCGGCGACCTCGTTGAGCAGATGCGTGCCGGCGCCACGGTCGACGTGCTCATCACTGCTTCCAAGGGCACCATGGATGACGCTGAGACCGCTGAGCTCATCGATACCGATACCCGCGAGGATATGTTCGTCAACGACCTCGTGATCATTCGCGCCGAGGGCTCCGACACCAAGGTCGAGGCCATCGCCGACGTAGCGAATCTGGACGGCAAGATCGCCATCGGCGACGCCAAGACCGTTCCCGCCGGCAAGTACGCCAACCAGGCCCTGGCCTCCGTGGGCCTCTACACCGGCACCGAGGGCGACGACGGCGAGTATGCTCCCGAGATCGCCGACAAGGTCGCGCTGGCCGACAAAGTTGGTACCGCCGCCGCTTATGTGTCCACAGGCGACTGCGTGGCAGGTTTTGTCTACAGCTCCGATATCTTCCGCTACGACGGCATCGAGGAGGCCTTCGTGTGTCCCGAGGATTCGCACAAGCCCATCGTGTATCCCGGCGCTGTCGCCGATAGCTCCGAACACGCCGACGAGGCTAAGGTGTTTATCGACTTCTGCCTGACCAACAAGAAGGCTCAGAAGATTTGGGCCAAGTACGGCTTTGAGCTTTCCGCGTAGTGCGGCTTGGCGCGATAATTCCATCGTTTTGTGTTTCACTCCGTCCTTGTATTCGCTTGGAGCTTTTCGTGCTTAATAGATTCCGCATACTTGTCGCCTGCGCTTTGACCTTTGCGCTTTGCTGGGTGTCGGGATTTGCGTTTGCTGGGGACGCTGAGGACGGGGCCCAGGTTGCTGCGACCGCTCATGGGCTTTCCTATGGGATCGAGGGTTTTGAGCGGTTGGCCAAGGGGACCGCTCGTGCCATGGAGGGCCAGCCCGAGGGCTACCGGTTTCCCGTTCACGAGGACGTGGACCTTGTAGTGGCGCCTGCTGCCGATCGCGTTGTGGTGTGGATATCGCCCAAGGCGGTCGAGAAGTATGGATTGGAGCCGCAGGACAACGAGTGCGTATCGGGTCTCAAGGCCCTCGTCTGTGAGCTCGACAGCGCAAACTGCATGGGAGGTGCGCAGCTAGGGGACGTGGACCTTCCTTGGTATGTCACGTCGGAAACAACGTTTGATGCCGGCGGGTATACCTATGGCTTTGACGAGCGCGGTGCGGATGGGGACCGCTATGTGGTGATTGCATCAGCCTCGGGTGATGCCAAGGGCGGCGCGCGTTGGCTTGATAGCGCTCAAATGGTAGAGGCATCGTCTGTCGTGTTGCGGGATGAGCAGGGGCCCTTGACCTCTCTGGCTTCCTTTTTGGGCGACATCGACTATCGCCCGTTTTGGGTGTCCATTAAAACGAGCGCCCTTGCCCTGCTGATCTCCTTTTCACTGGGCCTGTTCGCCGCGTGGAAGACTATGGGTACCTCGAGTCGCATCAAGGGCCTGCTCGATTCGGTCTTTACGATTCCTATGGTGCTGCCGCCCACGGTCTGCGGCTTTCTGCTCCTCATGCTGTTTGGCCGTTCGACCGGGGTGGGCCAGTGGCTCATCGCGCACGGCATCTCGATTGTCTTTACGTGGCCTGCGGCGGTCATTTCGGCCGTCGTTGTGTCGTTTCCGCTGGTCTACCGCACGGCGCTCGGAGCCTTCGAGAGCCTCGACACGCAGATGCTTGACGCCGCGCGAACCTTGGGATGGTCCGAACGTCGCATCTTCACCAAGCTAATGATGCCGCTTGGTTGGCCCTCAATCGCGGCGGGCACGGTGCTCGCCTTCGCTCGTGCGATGGGCGAGTTTGGCTGCACCCTGTTCTTTGCGGGCAACTACGCCGGCATTACGCAGACCATTCCCATTGCGATTTACTTTGAGTGGATGGGCGGCAACACGACCGTGGCCCTCTTTTGGGTCGCCGTCGTGATCGTGTTTAGTTTCCTAGTTATCCTGTTCATCAACATGTACACGGCGCATTCGCAAAAGTATCGCGAGCGTGGTCTCTCCCGTGCGAAGCGCAAACAGGCCAAAGAACTCGCCGGACAGGGCGATTCGCTCGACCCGGCGGGTGGCGATGCCCTGCGTATCGATCGCGAGGCGCTGGCCGAGCTCATGCGCGATGATGCGGCGCCGCAGGGAGGTCGATAAGCTATGTCGCTCGTTTTGGATATCAAAAAGCGCTATCCCGGCTTTACCCTCGACATGCAACTCGAGGCCGGCGAGGAGCGTGTGGCGCTGCTCGGTGCCTCGGGTTGTGGCAAGAGCTGTACGCTGCGCTGCATCGCCGGCGTGGAGACGCCCGACGAGGGCAAGATCGTCGTCAACGGCGTGACCTTTTTTGACTCGGCGGCGGGCATCAACCTGTCGCCCCAGGAGCGCAAATGCGCCCTGCTGTTCCAAAACTATCAGCTGTTTCCCAACATGACGGTGGCCGATAACGTATGCGCCGGTGTAAAGGATGTGGGCGACGCCGCCGCGCGCAAAAAGCTCGCCGAGCGCCATCTGAGCATTTTCGGTCTAGCCGATTTTGCCGACCGCTATCCCGCGCGCCTTTCGGGCGGTCAGCAACAACGTGTGGCGCTTGCTCGCATGGTGGCGGCGCATCCGGGCATTTTTATGTTCGACGAGCCCATGAGCGCGCTCGATTCCTATCTTAAGAGCGCCCTCGAGCAGAACATGCTCGACCTGTTCGATGTATGCAACCGCACCGTGCTCTACGTGAGTCACGATATCGACGAGGCGTGCCGTCTGTGCGAGCGCATCTGCGTGATGCACAACGGGCATGTTGAGGAGATCGGCTCCATCGAGGACGTGGTTCTCCGTCCGCAGACGCTGGCGGCGCTGCGCCTGACGGGGTGCAAGAACACAAGCCGGGCGCGCAAGATTGGCGACGAAGAAGTTGAGGCCCTCGACTGGGGCATGACCTTTAACGTGGGTCGCGAGGTTCCCGATAATGTGGCGTACCTGGGCATTCGCGCGAGCTACTTCCATGTGGACAACCGTGCCGAGCGGGGTCGCAACAGCTACGACCTGCACGTGGCGCGCGTGAGCGATTCGCGTTTTGAGCGTCTGGTGCTGCTGGACGTGCCGCGTGCTGATGCGCCAACGCGTCTGCAGTGGAAGGTCAACAAAGTGGGCGTGCCTGTTGACGAGCTGCCGCAAGCAGACGAGAACCTGCGCATGCACTTCGATGCGAGTAGGATCCATTTGGTTTGTCGATAGCGCCGGGTAATGCCGCCGGGGATATAAGCCTCGGCGGCATTGTCTTGCCGCTCGCCGAATGAGGGATGACAAACTATTATCAATCAAGATAATTATTTATTAAACGACGGAACACGACGCTGTCGTACGAATGTCAACGGTGTTCGCATGGTCGATGACCGTTGATATAGTTGACCTTAACTTGTAAAGGAGGGTGCGCACATGCCGCAGACGACATACATTCGCCGCGTTGCCGCGCGTGCCCTATATATGGCTCGGAGTCGCATATGAGCAGGTATGTTCACGGCTCCGGGAGAGACGACGCACAACTAAATAATCGACCGCAAAGCAGGTTCCCTAAAATTCCGGGTTTGAGCACGGCCGGGCAATCGCCGTCCGCCGTGCATCGATACCGCTGTTATCCGTTTTTGGTTCGAGAGGGGAACCATCATGGCTGAAGAATTTGATTTCCATCCGATGTGGGAGAGCCTCGGCATGAATCTTGCCGACCACGACATGCTGCTGGGCGCCGTGGGCCAGATGTACGGCGATATGTTCCTGACGCAGAACAATCGCCCCAAGTCTACGTCCTACCTGGATTTTGTTGCCACCAACATTCACAGCGGCCGTATTAAGGAGATGCTCGACAAGAAGGAGGCCGGCGAGGCCACCAAGATCGTCGGCTCGTTCTGCGTGTACGTGCCCGAGGAGATCGTGCTCGCCTGCGACGGTATCCCCGTGGGTCTGTGCTCGGGTGCCGATTGGGCAACCGATAAGGTCGAGGAGCACCTGCCGCGCAACACCTGTCCGCTTATCAAGAGCTTTGCCGGCTTTAAGCTGGGCGAGGTCTGCCCCTACATTGAGTCGAGTGACTTGGTGGTAGGCGAGAACACCTGCGATGGTAAGAAGAAAGCCTACGAGTTCTTTGCAACGCAAAAGAACATGTACGTCATGGATATTCCCAACGTGCACGACGAGTCGACGCTCGTGACCTGGAAGGCCGAGGTCAAGAAGCTCGCCGCCAAGATCGAGGAGGAGTGCGGCGTCACGATTACGCCTGAGCGTCTGAAGGCCGCCATCCACGCCGTCAATGAGAAGCGCCGCGCCCTTCAGCGCCTCGCCGCGACCCGCGCTGCCGACCCGGCGCCCATC
>CAJMOM010000114.1:0-5643 GCA_905215005.1 uncultured bacterium
AGCCTTCTCGCGCTCGCGGTCCACGTGGGCAACCTCGCGGCTCGCGTTGTCGTAGCTCTCGAGCACAACGTCGTCGCGGTCGAGCGAGGTGTAGCGGCGCTGGTTGCGGCCGATGGTGAGCGTGGAGCCCGGCTGCACAAAGCGATGGATGGACACCGCGGCCTCGTGGCCGGCGGCGATGGCGTCGATGGCAAAGCTGGGGCCGGTGTAGACGTCGCCGCCCACAAAGATGTCGGGCTCGGCAGTCTGATAGGTCTGGGGATCGGCAAGGGCACCCTGGCCGCGGCCGAGCTCCACTTTGGAGCCAGCCAGCAGGTCGCCCCACACAATGGACTGGCCAATCGACATGACGACACGGTCGGCATCGACACGGCGCAGGTCGTTCTCGTCGTACTCGGGCGCAAAACGGCCCTCGTCGTCAAAGACACGCGTGCAGCGCTTGAAGGTGATACCGCAGACACGACCGGCCTCGTCCAAGTGAATCTCCTTGGGGCCCCAGCCGCAGCTGATGTGCGCGCCGTCCTCAACGGCCTCGCGACGCTCCTCCTCGCTGGCGGGCATCTGAGCCTCGCTCTCCAGGCAGAACATCTCAACATGCTCAGAGCCCAGACGGCAGGCGTTGCGGGCAACGTCGATAGCCACGTTGCCGCCGCCCACCACAACGGTGCGGCCGGGCAACGCGTCGATCTTGCCACTGTTGACCTCGCGAAGGAAGTCGACGGCTACGGTCACGTCCTCGGCATCCTCGCCCGGAATGCCGGCAAGGCGGCCGCCCTGGCAGCCAATGGCAACGTAGAAGGCCTTAAAGCCCTGCGCGCGCAGCTCGTCGAGCGTCACGTCGCGACCGACTTCCACGCCATAGCGGAACTCGGCACCCATCAGGCGAATGACCTCGACCTCGGCCTCGATAACATCCTTCTGCAGCTTAAAGCTGGGAATGCCGTAGGTAAGCATGCCGCCCGGGTGCTCGTTCTTCTCGAACACGACGGGCCTGTAGCCCTTCTCGGCCAGATAAAAGGCGCAGGACAGACCGGCCGGACCGGCGCCGATGATGGCGATCTTCTGGTCGAAGCCGCCGGCACGCGTCGGGGTCACCACAGGTGGGACATAGCGGGTCGCGGCATCCAGATCGCGCTGGGCGATGAACTTCTTGACCTCGTCGATGGCCACGGCGGCGTCCACACGGCCGCGGGTGCAGGCATCCTCACAGCGGCGGTTGCACACACGGCCGCAGATAGCGGGCAGCGGGTTCTCGCGCTTAATGAGTGCTAGGGCCTCGTCATAGCGACCCTGCGCCGCGAGCTTCAAATAGCCCTGAACGGCAACGTGCGCGGGGCAGGCCGTCTTGCAGGGAGCGGTGCCGGACTCGTGCGTCTCGATGCGGTTGTCGTTGCGGTAGTTGGGCGACCACTTGGTGTGGTCCCACTTGGTGGCATCGGGCAGCTCCTGGCGCGGATACTCGGGCACCTGTCCACCGGCCTTTTTGCTACAGAGCTTCTGGCCCAGTTTGGCGGCGCCGGCCGGACACACCTCAACGCAGCGACCGCAGGCCACGCACTTGTCCTTCTCGACCTTGGCGACATAGGCCGAGCGCGACAGGTTGGGCGTGTTGAACAGCTGCGAGGTGCGCAGGGCGTAGCACACGTTGACGTTGCAGTTGCAGATGGCGAAGATCTTGTTCTCGCCGTCGATGTTGGTGATCTGGTGCACAAAGCCGTTGTCCTCGGCCTGGCGCAGGATGTCGTAGACCTCGTCGCGGGTCACGTAATGGCCACGATCGGTCTCGACCACGTAGTCGGCCATATCGCCCACGGCGATGCACCAATCGGCCGGGTCGTCGGCGCAGCCCTCACCCATCACGCGACGGCTCGCGCGGCAGCTGCAGGTGCTGGCGGCATACTTACCCTCGTATTTGTCGAGCCAGTGCTCGATATGCTCAATAGGCACCGACGTGCTCGCGGCATCGATAGCCTTCTCGACCGGAATGACATGCATGCCGATGCCGGCACCACCGGGCGGCACCATCGGCGTGGCCTTGGACAGCGGTCCCTTGGACGCCTGCTCAAAGAACTTGGCATAGACCGGGTGCTCCTCGAGCTGGCTCACGCGCATGTTGAGGAACTCGGCGGAACCCGGCACCAGCATGGGCAGCACCCACTGCTTGGCGCGCTCGGGGTTTTCCCAGTTGTACTCGAGCAGACCCGTGTAGCTCATGTCGTCGAGCATCTTCTCGATATCGGCCTCGGGCATGCCGGTGAGCTTGGCCATCTCGGGCAGCGTATAGGGACGGCGCATCTTCATCTTGCAGAGCACTTCGGCCTGCTCGTCGGTCGCGGCCTCGGCAAACGACCAGTACTCGTAGCCCAACAGCTCGTCGCGATGCAGCAGACGGTTGGTGCAGTGCTCGCACAGCTTGACGATGGCCTCGCGCGGATGCTCCGGCAGCGGCGGCACGAACTCCGAACCGATGTCGGGCTCGGTGTAGCTAATCCCCGGTCCGTTGAGAATCATGGTTGTCCCTTCTCTTGCCACAGCCCGGCGAGACCGCGGCACCCCTCTTTTTTGCAGGCCGGGCATGCCCCCATGCCGTTCACCCGCCATTAGTTGACATTGTGTCAAAAATAGTATTGACGAACCGTCAACAATATTCAAGACTGTTAGGCGAACGGTCAGGCAAAAGAGGATGAAAGGCGGCAAAACATGAGCAACAACACAGCAGATACCTCTGTGGTCGATGCCGTTCCCGCATCCGATAGCGCGGCAAAGCGCCTGACGGGCGACGAACGCCGTCGCGAGATCCTCGATGCCGTGCGCACCGTAAGCTCCGAGCTGGGCGTGTCCCACCTATCGGTATCGGCCGTGACCAAGCGAGCCGGCTGCACGCGTTCATTGTTCTACCACTACTTTGCCGATATGGACGCCGCCGTCACCGCCGTCATGGACGAGGCGATCGACGGCTTTATCTCCGAACTCGAGCAGTGGAACGCCGACCGCACCGTCGGCGATATCGAAGGCGCGCTCGACACCGTCGCCCCGCTCTTTAAGCGCCTGGTCGCCAGCGGCCACGAGCTGCCGAGTACGCTCACCTCAAGCAGCGGCGCGCTCTACGGCGGCTTTTTGCACAACGTGGTCCAGCGTGTGGCGCAGTATATCTGCGACACCACCGTGGTGGATTTTGTCGCCCATCATGAGCTACGCATCGACCATGTCTACGAGACGTTCTACACCCTCATCATGGGGTTGTTGATGTATATCCGCACGCACCCCGATGTGCCCGACGAGACGGTCAAGGAAATCATCGCCTCGACACTCCACATCGAGGGCTATACCGCCAAGTATCCGGAGCGCAAGCCCCGGAACTGACGACATTTGGCCAAACTGCCCGCGATCAGAAGAGGGGCCGCGGGCGTGTGAAAGGAGAGCAGCATGCTGTTCGATGTTTGGGGTAGCGATACCCTTATCCACTGGGCCGGCTGGGCCATGGTCTTTATTGGCCTGATCGTGCTCAACGAGGTCGGCCGCCGCACCAAGCTGGGCGCGGCAATCATCTTTGGCGTGGCTCCGCTGGCCATGACCATCTACTGCGTCGCCATCGCCATCGGCGTCTCGCAGGGTGCCGAGTGGGCGCTCACCAACCCCACCCATGTGTACCAGAACAGCTGGTTCCACTACGCCAAGGTATACGCGGCGCTGGCCGGTTGCTGGGGCTTCATTGCCATTAAGTACCAGTGGGGCAAGATTGGCAAGGCGCATTGGTTCCGCGCGTGGCCGTTTGTGATCGTCGCCATCAACATCATGATCGCCGTCGTGTCCGACTTCGAGAGCGCCTATCACTTCTTTGTCCTGGGCGAGTCCACCTGGGTCACCTCCGAAGGTGCCACGCAGCTGGCCGGCTGGAACAACGTGTTCAACGGCATCGCCGGTATCATCAACATCTTCTGCATGACCGGTTGGTGGAGCGTCTACGCCTCCGAGGATCAGACCGACATGCTGTGGCCCGACATGACCTGGGTCTACATCATCGCCTACGATATCTGGAACTTCTGCTACACCTACAACTGCCTGCCCACCCACTCCTGGTTCTGCGGCTTTGCGCTGCTGCTGGCGCCCACCGTCGCCGCCTTTATCTGGAACAAGGGCGGCTGGATCCAGAACCGCGCCTTTACGCTGGCTATTTGGTGCATGTTTGCCCAGGTGTTCCCGTTCTTCCAGGAGGAGTCCATCTTTGTGACCCACTCCACGCTCGACCCCGGCGCCGCTACCGCGGTCTCGATCGCCGCACTGGTCGCCAACGTCGCCGCGATCATCTACATCGCCTACCGTGCCAAGAAGCTCGGCCGCAATCCCTACAAGCAGGATGTCTTTGAGGGCACCAGCGATTGGGAGAAGGCTACTGCTCGCCGCGCCAAGGTTGATTACGCGCACGCCGAGTAACATACCCGGCGCAAACGCCGCTTAAATGTGAAGCCGCCTGGCCGGCTCCGCGCAATGCAACGTATTGCATGCCCCCGGAAAGCGATTTGTCCGCTTTCCGGGGGCTTTTTGTTGTTGCGCGCATCCACACACATATTCAAAACCTCTCGCACAGATAAAATCAGATTTCCAATCGCCTGACAGCTCTATATGACCCTGTTTTTGGGTACATTGTTGTCCCGATATTGAGCTTGGGGGATGTATGAATGATGAGACGATGGGCCAAGAGGATGCGGCCCAAGATGCAGAAGCTTGCGCTGAGGCCTTGGAGAGCTTAGACCGGATTTCACTCGATGAGATTGCGTTTGACGATTCGGGCGTTGATGTGCAGGATGGGCCGGAAGCCGAGGCGCAGTCCGATGGTCAGGATGCAGACGACGTTGAGCCTGCCGAAGATGAGGCAGGTCACGAAGACACCGAAAGCGAGGCCGGCAATCAGCCCGAATCCGACACGGGCGAGGAAACCGTCTTGCTCGACAGCTTGCCGGCCGAGGATTCGCTGACCCGCGAGCTTCCTGGCCTGGGTTCCGCACCAGCCGTGGACGAAACCATCGCCATGGGCGATATTCCCCTGCCGTCCGTTCCCTCGGCACGCGAGGCCGAGGTTCGCCATCGCAAGATGTCGCCCAAGCGCCGCAATCTGATGGTCGCCGGTGTCGTGGCCGTCGCGCTCGTCGCCGGCGGTGCAGGCTATGCTGCCTGGAACGGATATCAGCAAGAGCAGGCTGCCACTGTCGCCGCCAATGCCCACACGATGATGTCAGTGCAGATTGGCGTGCATGCCGCGGGCCTCGACTGTTCCACTGGCTCCAAGATTCCCGTACAGGTGAGCGGTCAGGATTCTGACGGCTCCTCCGTGAGCGAAACGCTCTATGTTGACGAGCACGGCCGCGGCATCAAACTGCTGCCCGGCGATTACACGCTCTCCATCGCCGCCTCCCCCATCGCGGCCGACGGCACCATCTATACCGTCCCGACCACCAAGACGCAGGTCACCGTTAAGAGCGATGAACAGGATTTAAGTGCCCAGGCTACCTTTAAGCTCAAGGTGCCTTCGGCCGACACGGTAACCGACGACCAGATCGATGCCGCCGCCAAGTATGCCGAGGAGGGCGGTGCGAGCTCCGCCGCCACCGCCAAGGTACTCCAGCAGGCGGCAACCGCGCGGCG
>CAJMOM010000115.1:0-5641 GCA_905215005.1 uncultured bacterium
CGAGTGACCGTTCCCGTCTTATCGAGCACCACGGTGCCCACGCTGCGCAGATTCTCCAGCGACTCGGCGCTCTTGAACAGAATGCCCATCTCGGCGCCCTTGCCGGTGCCGACCATAATGGCGACGGGCGTGGCCAGACCCAATGCGCACGGACAGCTGATCACCAGCACGGCCACGGCGGAGGTGAGCGCCTCGTTTATGCTGCCGGTCAGTGCCATCCACACCGCAAAGGTCACAGCCGAGATCACGAACACCACGGGCACGAACACGCCGGCGACTTTGTCGGCCATGCGGGCGATGGGCGCCTTGGTGGCGTTGGCGTCCTCGACGAGCTGGATAATCTTGGCGAGCGACGTGTCGGCGCCCACACGCGTAGCGCGGAAGGTAAACGATCCGGTGCGGTTGACAGTGGCGGCGTTGACGGTGTCGCCGGCGGTCTTTTCCACGGGGATGGACTCGCCGGTGAGCGCGCTCTCGTCCACGGCCGAGCTGCCCTCGAGCACCACGCCATCGACAGGGATGGACTCGCCGGGGCGCACACGCAGCACCTGGCCGGGCAGAATGGCATCGACGTCGACGGTGGCCTCGCTGCCGTCCTCGGCCACGACGGTCGCGGTCTTGGGTGCTAAGTCGATGAGCGCCTCGATAGCGCCGCCGGTCTTGGACTTGCTGCGCGTCTCGAGGTATTTGCCCACGGTGACGAGCGACAGGATGGTGCCGGCGCTCTCAAAATACAGGTTGTCCATGCTCGTCATCATGGCCTCGTGCACCTGACCTGCGGCTAGCTGGTCGGCCATGATGAACATGGCGTAGAGCGACCAGGCGATGGAGGCGGTGGCGCCCACGGCAATAAGGGCGTCCATGGTGGGCGCGCCGTGCGCGAGCGATTTAAACCCGTTGATAAAGTACGCGTCGTTGACGTAGACGATGGGAATGAGCAGGACGAGCTCGGTGAGCGCGAGCGTCATGCTGTGGGTGTGGTCGGTGAAGATGCCGGGCAGCGGCCAGCCGAGCATGTGCCCCATGCCTATGTAGAACAGTGGGATGAGGAAGATGATCGAGACGATGAGGCGGGTGCGCATGGCAGAGGCGGCGGCCTCCAACTTTTTGGTCGGTGACTCCATATGGGCGGCGCCGGACCTGGCTTGCGCACTTCCGCTTTGGACAGCGTCGGTGCCCGTGCTGATGGGTGAGGCCGAGTAGCCCGCGCGGTCGACAGCGGTGCAGATGTCGTCGGGGGAGACCTGCGCAGGGTCGTAGTCCACCAGCATAGAGCCGGCGAGCAGATTGACCGCGACGCTTTGGACGCCGTCGAGTTTGCTCACGGCGCGATCCACATGCGCCTGGCAGGCGGCGCATGTCATGCCGCCCACGTCGAACTTATCTTGAGCCATGGCTTCTCCTTTCTGTAGTTCGGTGTTGGAATTGTTAACCTGCCGATACTATACACCCATACCCCCTGGGGGTGTCCAGTACAGAAAGAAATGTATGACATTTCGTTACAGATGAGGATGGATGGTTGGCCGATGGATCGTCCCAACCAATCATCTCAATCTGTAACATCTAGCAGGGAAAATGACCTCTAACTGTTACAGATTGAGGCAATTGCCGGGGAGGGGTCCCGTCACGGCAAGATGCCCGCTCCCTAGATACAGAACCCGGGGATCACACAGGTTCGTTTGTTTGGCTTTTCCGCAGGCGTTGCGTACGTAAAGACGTCGCCGTCGTGGCCCACACGGTTTATGTAGAGCGTGCCTTCGGTCTCCGATGAGTCGGGGCTCACCGTGCGCTCCCACCAACAGGTGTCCTTGCCCTTCCACTGGCGGACCATCGTCTCGTTCGTGGAATACGGGCTCACCTTGAGCTCGCGGAAGAGCTGATACTCCTTGCCCTCGCCGTTGTAGATGTCTGCCAGGTAGTGATAGTCCTCGGCAAACGAATCGGGCGGTTGTGTACCGCACAGCTCGACCATGGCGGGCAGCCAAAGGGTTGCGGGCAACTCGCTCAGGCACGATGCGCTGTTGGCGGCGCCCACATTGTTCGAGACCTTCTTGACCCCTTTAATGAGTGCGCGCAACTCGTTGGGCAGCAGCTTAAGGCCGTCGCCGTTGAGCCATTCCCGCAGCTCGCAATCTACCCAGCCGGCGCTCGGCGGTTCAGCTGCAGCGTTGCGCTCGGCAATACCCGCGTCGAACATAAACGTCAGCCCGGCCTTGCCCGTACCGTCCAGAAGCTCATCGTGACGGATGCCCACAAGCTGCGCGCCGACCTCCAGCCCGTTGGTGAGCGCGACACGCTTGGTGCACGGATAGGGGATATGCCCATCAGCGTCGAGCAGGTGGTAACGCTTGGCAATCTCGCGTGCCTCGCTACGGGTCTCGGCGGCCTTAATCTTGAGCGAAATCTCCTGCAGCTGATCCCAGGTGTAGTCGTCAAGTGAACCGCGGATGCCGTCCAGGTAGTCGGGGATGCCAAAGCCATGGGTTGCCGCCCCGATAACGCCGAGCCCCGCAACGGCCGCGACAACGCCACCGATAATAAAGCGGCGGCGGGTCATGGCATCGTGCCGGGCCTGCTCCAAGATCTCTCGTGCGCGCTCGCCGGCGACGTCGACCTTAAGGTGCGTGCCAGAATCGATATCAATCGCGACCTCGTCTCCTGCGCCTTCGCGGCCCTCGGATTCGGCATCGGTGAGGAATGCCGAGAGCACCTCGAGCATCTGCTGCTCGGTAGGGCGATCGCACTGCTCGACTGAGAGACCCTTCATGATGATTTGGACGAGCGCTTCATCGCCCTCGCAGCGCGGCTCGAGCGGTGCCGGCTTGGTCTTGGTCTTTACGAGATAGAACGAGCCGGTTGCAGCGGCGTCCGTCGACTCAAAGTCAAACGGCTTGCGACCGCTGTAGAGCTGGTACAGAATGCTCGAAAGCGCATAGACGTCGATTGCCGGCGAACGGCGAAGGGCCGCGATGCCTTCGATATCCTGCGTGAGCATCTCGGGTGCGGCGTATGCGGGCGTGGCAAAGCGCCAGATGTCGGCGCGCCGGGTGATTGTGTCATCGCCGAGGGCCATGGTCGCGGAACCCATGTCGATGAGACAGGGGTCAAAGGAGCAATCGGCAATCTGCTGCTCGAGCGTTCGGCTGGTGGTACGGAACATGATATTGGCAGGCGACAGGTCGCGATGGACGACCGGATTCACGAGCCCCTGGATCATCAGGAGTGCGCGAAGCACGGCGTTTCCAACGGCGGCTACCATCTGGGTGGTTAGCCCGCCCGAGACATCGTGCGGAAGCAAGGGCAGCGCCTGCTTGAGCGAGGTACCCTCGACCCACTCCATGAGGATGAGCGGGTCGTCCTCGCACGATCCATAGCCATAGACGCGCGGAAATCCGCGCAGGTGCGAGACAGTGCACAGATGACGGTACTCCTCGAACAGCGCGGCGGTGTTGGCCAGGTGCGCGGCCGCTTGCTCGGCGGAGCGATCGGGGGCTTGGCCGGAAAGGATGGCGCTGTCCTTGAGCAGCTTGACGGCAAAGATCTCGCCGCTCGTGTTGGTCGCGCGCAGCACGTGCCCGATGTTGCCGTTGTCGCGGTGAGTCGTCTGGAGAATAAGCGTCATAAACCGACGCTTGGCCTCGTCCTCGGCGCTGGGGTCGACCGCCACGGCGGTGTCGAACGTGTCAAGACGGATGAGTTTGTCGCCATAGGCGCTATTGGTAGTATCCATGGCGTTCCTTTGTCTGGCATGGGTTGCCGCACGCATACGTGAGCAGTGCGGATATCGGTAAAGTACCATGATAGCCGCACTGCCCACGTATACCGCTGAGTATTGTCGTTTGCGACGCAGAAGGTAGAAGACGAAAGACGGACGGCGGCCGTCTTTCGATCGCCGTCCGCGCTAGTCCACAATGACAAGGAATGTCGTGTAGAGACCCAGATGGAGCCTGTCGCTGTTTTCGATTTCTACTGGGGGATAGATCTTGCCGGGCTCGCGTTGGTTGCGCGGCGGCTCAATCACAATATCGTCGTCGCCTGCACCCGATTCGAGTACCGTGCCGTTGGTCGATCCAAGGCCCTGGGCGTACCAGTGCTCACCCTCAAGCCAAATGCGAAGATGCTCGCGCGATGCGTCGGCGCCCACATCGGTGATGCTGGGCGAGGTTTTGGGCAAAGAACCAATCACGGTGCCGCGCGGATCGCGTGTGAGGGGATGGATTTGCATGTCGGCGCAGTTGTCGGCATGGGTTCTGAGCAGACCGAGGTTGGGGGCGACGGTGCGCGGCTGCTCCAGGCTGCTCATAAAGCCACGTCCGACGGTAGTTTCGGTGGTGCCAAAGTGCCCGCCCGTCTTGCTGTCGCAAAAGCGCTCGACGGTGGCCACGCCCTGAACGGGATCGGCGAGCGCCCCCGTTGCCACAAAGAGCATAAGGTAAAGCGTGCTTTTCTCGCGCACGGCATTGCCGTCAAAGTTGTCGATGCGATTGAGGGCATTTGCATATAGGCGGCTGTCCAGCTTGTAGCTGGCGAGAGCCGACATCATTTCGTTGGCGGCCGGACCGCGATAGTGCTCGGCGATTGCCCGATAGGCGGACTCGCCGCCGCCGAGCTTGCTGCAGATTGCCGCGGAAAGGTTGAGCGTGGTGACGGTAAAGTCGCTGTAGATGGCGGGTGCGCACTGGTCAGGCTTGCGATGGACGATGTAACGGGTGAGATACGAGCGGTTGGAAGAGCATTTCTCGAGCAGGGTACTGCCGAGATAAGAGTTTCCATTGATAAGCATTCGGGCGATCTCGAGATGTTTAAGACCGCCGAACGAGCGAATATCGTTATAGAGGACCGAGCAAGGCGTCTCTGCTGCCACGGATACCTCCTTTGATTGCTTCCTAGCCAATATGGCGATAGGAATTAATGGCCCCCGGTGGGCGACGTATTAAATGGCTGCGCAATATATAGCGTAACCAAAGCAACATTATAGGCCACATGTTCGAAATTGCAGGAAGACTGAGAGATTTGGTTTGGACTGGACGGAAATCCCCCTTTGTCTTGATCTATAACAATTGGGACCGATTTTACTCGGTAACTGTTACAGATTGAGACGTTTGTGAACCGTGTCGACCGTTTGTCTCGATCTGTAACACGTAGAGGAAGATTTGCCCTGTAGATGTTACAGATTGAGACAATCAGCCGGGCTCACCTCGTCCGCCTCGTCATCTGTGGTTTACGTGGGGGCATGCGAAGCACGGGTATACTAACCGGCGGCGAATCTGCTCCATCGCTTAGAGCTGCTGCGTCTGGACGGCGCGTGATAGGGCTGCCAAAGCGATCGCCAGCGTGCTGAGCAACGTCCTCTCTGTGCGCACCCGTTTTTGTATGTATTAGCGCACTACCAAGCACGCCCGCGCGGCCGCATGCCGCGCCCATGACGCGTGCAGATAAGGAACAACAACATATGCGTAATTCTGTATCCGACGTCACCGACGCCGAGATCCTGGACGAGACCCGCGAGGCCATGACCCAGGCTGCCTTCGATGCTGCCGACGAGGCCAGCGCCGCCGAGACCGTTGAGTCCGCTACCGAGAGCCTGCCCGCCTTTGACGAGCTGGGCCTTTCCGACGAGATGCTTCGTGCTATCGAGAAC
>CAJMOM010000116.1:0-5542 GCA_905215005.1 uncultured bacterium
CGAGCCGGAAAGCACTTAATGTGCTTTCCGAGCGAGCCCAGGACCTGACCGAGCGAAAAACTTACCCGCCTCGCCCGGCCAGGTCCGACGAGTCACGTTAACGAGCCGCCAAGATGGCGTCGATGAGCGTCAGTACGCCCCCGTCGTTGTTACTCGGAATGCGCCACTTAGCATGCGCGTTCATATGCTCCTCGGCATTGTCCACGATAAAGCTGTGGCCGACGCGCTCAAGCATGGGGATGTCATTGTACGTATCACCCACGGCAGCGGCATCGGCGATATCGATGCCCAGGTGCTCGCACAGGTGCGCGACGCCGGCGCCCTTGTCGACACCCAGGTTCATAAAGTCGATCCACTCGCGCCCGGCGTTGGTGACGTAGAGCTTGTCCGAGAACTCGGGGCTATAGGTCTCGCGGAAAGCGGGCTCGGCGTCGTAGCCGGGGAAGAAGACCGAAATCTTGTTGGACTCGAAATCAATGCCCTCAAAGCTGTCGACGTAGTTGATTGTGTTGTAGTAGACGCTGATCTCGTCGTGGTACTGATGGTCGCGGGCAAGCACGTAGAACTCGTCGAAGCAGCACAGGACGGGGACAGCGCGCGGATCCTCCGAGGCGCGGCTCAAGACCTGCTGATACAGCGCCACATCGATGTTGCTCTTATAGATATAGTTGCCGCGATAGATGACGCAGGCTCCGTTGTCGGGACAAAAGGCGAGGCGGTTCTTGATGCCCTCGAACATCTCCTCGAGCTTGGGGGCTGGACGTCCGCTAGCGGGGCAGAATACGATGCCGGCTTCGGCGAGCTTGTCCAGGCGCTCGTCGAGGCCTTGCGGCAGCACGCGCTCGTCGGTCAGCAGCGTTTTGTCCATGTCGACGGCGATGAGCTTAATGTTTCCGATATTGGCGTCCGATTCGTAAGTTTGCATAAAAGCGAGCCTTTCGTTTCGAAATTGTTTCAGATGTTATAACCATCAACTCGTAGTCAGGCGTATTTTCGCAGGAACGCAGCGTATTTGCACTGCATTTCACAAACTAATGAAAAAACTTTTCAGAAATTTGAATTTGCCGCTTGTGCAGCGGGCACTTTATCGTAATATAGCGAACATCGAAAACGGAGACGGCAAAATAGCCGCTTACCGAGAAAAAGGTACCGTTTACGATATTTGAATTGCGCCCGGCGATAGGTGAAAGGAGAGGCAGATGCAGTTCGTAAAGATCATCACTACTGCAGACAATGCCATCCGACGCCAGCGCGCAATTTCCCGACGACGATAACAATCGTCTCTGTCCGCATGGGGCGAATTGCCTCAACAGAGTCATTTTGAGGTCGTTGGGTTTTAGCACGACATTGCTGCATGTTTCTAGGGCATGTATGTGCTGATTTTTGCTATTTAACCTGATATTGCACGGTATATGACCTTGAAATGACTTGCAACTGACCGATGTTCTAACTAGCTACCAAGGGCGAAAGGAAACAGCCATGAGCAAGGAAAAAGTCGTTCTCGCATATTCCGGTGGTCTTGATACATCCGTATGTGTCAAGTGGCTCCAGGACGAGAAGAATCTCGATGTCGTTTGTGTCTGCGGCAACGTGGGCCAGGAGGAGACCGGCCTGGACGCCAAGAAGCAGAAGGCCCTCGACCTGGGCGTTCTCGATTGCCAGGTGCTCGACCTGCGCGACGAGTTCTCCGATGAGTTCTTGACTAAGGCCATCGCCGCAAACTCCATGTACGAGAACAAGTACCCACTGCTCTCCGCCCTGTCTCGTCCGCTGCTTGCCAAGAAGCTCGTCGAGGTCGCTCACGAGTTTGGCGCGACCTACGTCGCCCACGGCTGCACCGGCAAGGGTAACGACCAGGTTCGTTTTGAGGCTGCCGTCAAGGCCCTCGACCCCGAGCTCAAGGTTATCGCCCCGGTTCGCGAGTGGGATCTGAAGTGCCGTCCCGACGAGGTCGCCTATGCCCACGCCCACAACGTGCCGGTTCCCGAGGGTGCCAACGACAATCCCTATTCCATCGACGACAACCTGTGGGGTCGTGCCATTGAGTGCGGCCACCTGGAGGATCCCTGGAACGAGCCGCTCGACGACGCCTGGGTTATGACCAAGAATCCCGAGGACACGCCCGACACCCCGACCTACACCGAGATTGAGTTTGAGGCCGGCAAGCCCGTCGCCGTCAACGGCAAGAAGATGAAGCTCTCCGAGATCGTCATCGCCCTCAACAAGATTTCGGGCGACAACGGTTTTGGCCGTCTCGACCTAGTCGAGGATCGTCTGGTGGGCCTTAAGAGCCGCGAGTGCTATGAGGTTCCCGGCGCCCTGACGCTCATCACCGCCCACAAGGCACTCGAGGATATCTGCGTCGAGGGCGACCTGCTCAAGACCAAGATCAAGCTCGAGCAGGATTGGGCGACCGCCGTGTACAACGGCCAGTGGTATAGCCCGCTCAAGAACGCGCTCGACGCCTTTATGGCCGACACCCAGAAGTTCGTGACCGGCACCGTCCGCTTGAAGTTCTTTAAGGGCAACTGCCATGTCGTCGGCCGCAAGAGCCCCTTCAGCCTCTACGACTACGGTCTGGCTACCTACGACCGCGACACCACGTTTGACGAGAAGGCCAGCGCCGGCTTTATCGAGATCGATACGCTGTCGCTCAAGACGTGGGCTAAGGTCCAGGGTCCCAGCTCTGCCGCTGCCCAGGCTTAAGTCTTCCTTTCCTTGGTATCCGCGCGGCCCATCCGCGTGATACATAACGGGCGCATGGGGTCCCTACCTTTCGTTATGCTTGCTGACACTTCTTAACATCGGTGGCCCCTACGTTCCGCCCGCATATATGATGCCGCGACTGCGGCTGAGTCCGAGCCCCGCCGGGGTTGTCCGGCGGGGCTCCTTCTATCAATTTGGCGGCTCTGCGCCTATATATATGAGGAGTATCCATTATGTTCAATGCTATCGCGCATGCTTTACTTGCCCTCGCGCCCGAGTTCGATGCTGCAAGGGTCGAGGACGTCCCTATGAGCCTGAAGGCCTGGATCGATGGTTCGCAGGGCAACATCCGGAGGGAGACGTTGGGCGCCAAGTGCATGGCGCGTCACTTCTTTGCAAATTAGCTACATGGCTCCGCACACGGTGGGGAATGTGTAAAACTAGCGGTTGAAAAATCGCTTTAGCGATATGGCGCATTGCTTTGGGCGCTTGTTTTGGTATTTGGAGAAAGGGGACGGTTCCATGGCTCTTTGGGGTGGTCGTTTTGAGGCAGGCGTGGCCGAGGTCACGCAGGAGTTTGGCGCGTCGCTGCCGGTCGACAAACATCTCTATAAGCAGGATATCGCCGGCTCTAAGGCGCATGCCAAAATGCTGGCGGCCCAGGGCATCATCAGTGCCGAGGACGAGCAGGCGATTGCCAAGGGCCTGACCGGAATCGAACAGGATATCGATGCCGGCAACTTCACCTTCGACATCAACGACGAAGACATTCATATGTCCATCGAGAGCGAGCTGACGCGTCGCATCGGCGAGGCCGGTAAGCGCTTGCATACCGGACGTTCGCGCAACGACCAGGTGGCGACCGACACACGCCTGGGCGTCAAGGCGCTGGCCAAGGAGCTCATGGAGGCCAATCTTGAGCTGCGCCATGTGCTGGTGGATGCGGCCAAGAAGTACGACAAGGTGATTCTGCCGGGCTACACGCACATGCAGCATGCTCAGCCCGTGCTGCTGTCGCATCATCTGCTGGCGTATTCCTGGATGTTCGCGCGCGACTTTACACGCCTGAAGGCCGCCTTTGATGCCGCCGACAACTGCCCGCTGGGCGCTGCCGCGCTTGCCGGTACGAGCTATCCGCTCGATCGTCAGATGACGGCTGCCGAACTTGGCTTTGCGGGCGTGATCCCCAATTCGCTCGATGCTGTTTCCGACCGTGATTTCCTGCTCGATCTGCATTACGCCGGTTCCGTCATGGCCATGCACCTGTCGCGTCTTTCCGAGGAGATTGTGCTGTGGTCGAGCTCCGAATTTGGCTTTATCACGCTTTCCGACTCGTACTCCACCGGCTCGTCCATCATGCCGCAGAAGAAGAACCCCGACTTTGCCGAGCTTATCCGCGGCAAGAGCGGTCGCGTGTACGGCAACCTGGTGCAGCTGCTGGTAACCATGAAGGGCTTGCCGCTTGCTTATAACAAGGACTTGCAGGAGGACAAGGAGGGCGCGCTCGATACCGCCCATACGCTCATGCAGTGCCTGTCCGTTATGGCCGGAATGATTTCGACTTGGACCGTCAACGAGGATGCCATGGCGCGCGAGTGCGGCGTGGGACACCTTGCCGCCACCGATGTTGCCGATTACCTGGCTAAGCGTGGTCTGCCGTTCCGCGAGGCACATGCCGTGGTGGGCCATCTGGTCCTGATGTGTGAGAAGCACGGCTGCAATCTTGAGGACCTGCCGTTTGAGGTGTTCCAGGAGGCAAGCTCGCTCTTTGAGCACGACATTACCGAGGCGCTCGACATCCCGTCGATTGTCGCTGCACGCACGACCGAGGGCGGTACCGCCCCTGCCGCCGTTGCCGTGCAGCTGCAGCGTGCCGTGGCACAGCTCGTGGCCGACGAAGGCGTGTTTGGATCGCTGACCAAGGTCGTCGAGATGGGCCACGGGGCAAAGTAGGGATTTGACTGAAGCGGCTTTGGCCATTTATCGATAAATCGTTTTTGCTTTTACGGGTATCTGCTGATGCGGACGCCCGTATTTTGTTGCTATGGGGGAGGGGCTTGTCGAGAACTTCTGTAGGACCTTTGGGCAGGTTGTGAAGGGGTTACGTTCGCGGGCGGCAACCGACCGCCTGCTCTGTTCGATGCGGTTGATGGGCGGTCGGATGGTACTCTAATCGGGCTTCGAAACAGAAGTGACACATATGGAACGCTTCAATAAATTGCAACGTTTCAATAAACAGCTTTTTGTTTAACTGCAGCTAAAACTCTGTTACGATGCAGTCCAGGCGGGTGCCGGAATGGGACTTGGGCACGCGCGAACCTACTTGAAAGGCTACCTTATGGCTATCGAGAAGACCTTCATCATGATTAAGCCCGACGCCGTGCGCGACCGCAAGATCGGCGAGATTGTTGCTCGCATTGAGCGCAGCGGCCTTGTCATCGAGCGCATGGAGATGACCACGCTCGAGCGCGCTACCGTCGAGGAGCACTACGCCCATCTGGCCGACAAGCCCTTCTTTGGCGGTCTCTGTGACTTTATGACGAGCGGTCCGGTCGTCAAGATGGTCGTTTCCGGCCTCTCCGCTGTTGCTAAGATGCGCACCCTCATGGGCGCTACCAACCCGCTTGAGGCTGCTCCTGGTACCATCCGCGGCGACTTTGCCGTCGATGTCAACGCCAACGTGATCCACGGCTCCGACTGCCTGGAGAACGCCGAGATTGAGATCAAGCGCTTCTTTGGCTAAACCAGCTTTGACTCCTTAAAGCTGTTAGCGTGTGGCTTGGGCGCCGCGGGACTCCATCCGCGGCGCCCCTTTATTCCAAAATCTATGAAAGGG
>CAJMOM010000117.1:0-5350 GCA_905215005.1 uncultured bacterium
GCGGCCGGCGCATGGACCTGCAGCTGCGGCGCCACCAACACCGGCAAGTTCTGCTCCGAGTGCGGTAGTCCCGCACCCGCCCCGGCACCGGCCAAGTGGTTCTGCCCCAACTGCGGCAGCGAAAACGGCGGCAAGTTCTGCAGCAACTGCGGAACGCCCAGGCCCTAGCCCCTCTATCTGGTAATTGGCGGGGGTCCGCCACCCCCGCATTTGCTTCTATGGGTTTCGTTCGATAAAGGAGGACACCATGAAGACAACGTTCAAAAAATCCGTACTCGCATTCCTGACATGCGTTCTGGCGCTCGCCTTTGCCCTGACGGGCTGCAGCGGCGGCGGCAAGGACCCCAAGGCAAACTTCGTCGGCAGCTGGGAACTCTCGGGTGGAACCGTGGATGGCGAAGAGCTGACCGATGAGTACATGAAGATGCTCGAGGATTGGGGTGTCCACTGCGTCCTGATTCTCGATGAGGACGGTACAGGCGCCCTCGACCTGTTCCTTGAAGTCGTCGACCTTAAATGGGAGGCAAAGGACGCCACCACCGTAACCATCACCGCCGAAGATGAGTCGCACGACATGAAGCTCAAGGACGGCAAACTCATCCTCGAAGAAGATGACGGCAATCTTGTCTTTACCAAGTCCGACAAGGACCTGTCCGGTACGGTGAAGAAGGATCGCGAGGCGGCCGAGAAGGAAGAGGAGATCGATGAGGCCGTCGAAGACGACGATGTCCAGAACGTCGAAATCTCCCCCGCCGTCACCGTCGCCGATGACGATCTGTGCACCATCACCATCACCGAGAAGTTCAAGGACGACTGGGGCGACATCGGCTTTGTCGTCAACATCACCAACAAGAGCGACAAGGACCTGACCTTCTACGCTCCTTCCGGCAAGACCAACGTCAACGGCACCATGAAGGAACCCTGGTTCTCGGCTAACCTGATGCCCGGCACCAGCGCCACCGAGGAATTCACGTTCTCGAGCGGCGAGCTTGACAGTCTTGACGACCTGGTCAACACGACCATCGGCATCGACGCCTACCTGACCGATTCCTACGAGGACGTCGCCTCTTACAGCGCAACCATCGCGTAACGGCAGACACCGATAGCCGCGGATTGGCGGACATATCCGCGCACATGCCAGGCGGGGCCGCAGGAAATGATCCTGCGGCCCCGCCGCTTTATGCCGATGCGTAACGAGCGTTAGCGCTCCATGTTGGGAACGATGCTGCCCTCCGTTACCGCGTGCACGGCCAGGCGCATGATGTTGTCGTAGCCGGTCTTGTTGAGGATCTCCGAGATGCGGCGTTTGATGGTGCCCTCGCTCATAAACAGCTCGGCCGCAATCTCGCGGCGGCTTTTGCCCTCGCAGGCAAGGCGCAAGATCGATAGCTCGACATCGTCGAGGGCCGCCGTGCCCGAGAAGATGCTCTCGGGCGGCTTGGGAAACGTGCAGTAACCCGCCAGCGTGGAGCGCATCACGGCGAATAGCTCGTCGATACCGACGTTCTTATACACAAAGCTGTCGACGCCCGCCTCGCGTGCCTGGTCCACAAAGGTGATCTCGGGCATACCCGTCATGATAATGACGCGGCACTCGGGCAGTTGTTCTTTAATGCGCGCCGCCGCCACGATGCCGTTGGAATCATGCTCGGTGCATACGTCCATCAGTATCATGTCCGGACGCTCCTTGAGCGCGACACCCAAGGCCTCGGAAGCATCGGCAATGGCGGAAACAACGGTCATATCGGGCTGGTCGCCAACGGAGCGCGCCAGACTCTCGCGCAGGATGGCCTGGTCTTCGACTATAAGGACGCGGATCATGAGCTTCTCCTTTGGACCGTGGCGTTGGAGGCGAGCGGGATGGACACCGTAAGCGTGAAGGGTGGGGCGGTGTGGACTTCCAGGCTGCCGCCCAGATTCTGTGCGACATGCCTCATACCTGGGATACCCGTTCCCTCGCGATACGATACGGGCGCAGGCGCGCCGTCGTTAGAAACGGCCATCCGCGCAACAGTGCCGTCTTCCGACGTCTCCTGCCGCAGGCGCACATGAACCTGATGGGCCTGTGCATGCTTGGTGGCATTGGTCGAGGCCTCGCGGATAATCTGCAGAAAGGCTGCGGCGACACGCGCGTCGCTTGGCAGCTCGCCCTCCACATCGATCTGCACGCTCACCAGGCCAAAGGCATGGACGATATCGCCCAGTTGCTCTGCCGGTTCGGTGTCGCCCCCGCTGCGCAGATCGGCAGCGATTGAGCGCAGCAGCGGGTCGATCTGCTCGAGTGACTCGTCATCCAGGCGCCCCTCCTCCAGATAACGATGGAGGATGGACGGGCGCTGCCCGATCACGTCGTGCACGCGAGCGCGCATACGCAGATAGGCCGCATTGTCAGCAACTTTTTTGACTTCTTCGATCTGGGCTTGGAGCTCTTGGCCCGCAAGCTCAAGCAGGTGGTTGGCTTGCGCCAGGCGATCATGAGCATGCGCATACTCTGTTACATCCAGGCCGATAATGCGCTCAAAGAGGCGGCCCGAAACCATAACGTCATCGTGCACAAACAAGCGAATCTCGGCGGGAGAAACCTCGACCACCGCCCGCGCCTCACCAAAGCGGTCCAGATTAATCCGCACACGGTTCTGGCTGCTTTCGGGCATTTGCATGCTGAGTTTGCGCAGGTCGTTCCATGTACCGCTCATATCGCCTAGGTCGGTAGGCATATGAAGCTCCACAAGGTTTTTGCGCATGCAGCGGTTCATGAGCAGCGGACGGCCCCTCGGGTCTAGATACAGGATGCCCACGGGAATCACGTTGATGGTCTCGATCGTCGAGAACATGGTGATATCCTCCTGGCGGTTACGGACGTCCATCAAGAGCGCCGCAATGGAGCGGAACAGGAAAAACGCTCCCTCTGCGATAAGGACAACGGTCCACGCCGAGCCCATGGCAAGCACCGACGGTGTCACGGCGGCAATGAGCAGCAGCTCGGCCAGCATGACGGGACGACGATAGTGCACCATAAGCACCACGCCGTAGGCAAAGATTGCGGCATTGATCCACAGCGCTCCGCCCATTGCCCTGGCACAAACGTCAAGCGGCGCCACCAGATATGAACCAGACGACGCGAACAAGATGAGCGCCGAAATAACTAGGTGAAGCACAAGGCTCGCCTCGTAGGCACAAATCACCTTACGGTTATAGGACGAGCGGCGCGATGCGATGAGCGGAACGTGGATCGTCTGCAGGCACGCAGCCAGGGCAAAGACAATATCGAGTGCAACGATTTGGGGAAGGATGAGCGAAATCTGCATCGTCACTCACCCGCCCGCGGCATCAACACGATCATACGCAACTGGCCGGGTTCGCCCTCAAGGCGATACGCCACGTTGCGCCCTTGCAGAGCGCTTTCGAGCTCTTGCGCAGCGGGCGTCTGCGAAAGATCTTCATCATCGTTGGAAAAAAGCGTGGCGCGCAGCTCGACACTGCATCGGTCATGGTCGCCCAAGTGATACATAAGCGCCGGATGGTCGGTGGTGTAGGCAAAAAACGCAAAGTCATACACGCAGTCGTACAGGGCGCTTACCGTACTGGCGCGCATCGGGTGCCGTATGGCGATAATCGAGGCGCAATCGATATCGATGGTGCGCAGGTCGCTTGCGAGCTCGTTGGCAATGAGCTGAATGCGGTCGCGATCAAAACCGCTCTCCCCGTGCTGTGCCAACGTGAGCGACCCTTTGCGCTTGCAATAGGCGACGAGCATCTTGGCGCGCTGCAGCATGCGGTAACGCTCGTGCGAAGACGCTTCGTCGGTCAACGGCGGCAGCGAGCTCAGCAGGTCGTACATCCCTTTGAGCGCGCGGGCAAGCGCCTGGTCCACGTCTTGGACCAGCAAGGTCTCGGCCTCTTGATCTGCCAAATGCGTCTTAAGGTCGTAGTCGGCGGCGAGCAGCTCGTTTTGACGCTGCAGCTCCATGCGACGATGTGCCAGTTCACGGTTAAGCTCGTTGAGCTCCGACACGTCTTGGGCAAGCAGGGCAGATCCGCCCAGCAGCGGAAAGGCTCGGTACATCACATCGGGATCGGACGCCACGGCAAAGGCATGAGTATGCCCGTGTTCCTGGGTCCGCAACTCCTCGCGCACGCCTACCGGCATTGGCTTTGACACCGGCGTGGCATAGACTTCCTGCAGGTCGCGCGTTAGAACTTTGAGGTCGAGCGGCAAGGTGTCGAAGATGCCGGCGATGTCGTGATACGACGGAATGACACCGCAATCGAGACAGATTTCCATCGCCACCACGCACAGGACGCAATAGATGAGCGAAAAGTTGAGCCTCCATGCCCAGGGCACGCGCAACGCATACGAGACGGCAAAGAATGCGCCACCCAGCAGTACGAGCGCCGCCGTGCCCGAGAAACGCTGGATGCGAAAGGACGAGGACCGACCAACCAGGATAAAAAAGGTCACGAAGTTAAAGGCCGTCCACACTAAGACGGCGAAATAACCCCAGCCGTACGTGTAATCGTTGCTCCAGGTGTCGCTTGTACGGTCAAAGCGGAAGACCTGCTGGTGAAAATCGTTGGTGAGCACAAATCCGATAAGCAGGATGGCCGCAATCCACAGCGCAACGCAGTAGCGGCGACCCAGGCGGTGTTGCTCCAGGCCCGCAAGGCGCAGACCACACAACTGGTAGAGCAGCGGAATGAGCGTCATGGGCACGTAGTACAGGTACCACAGCACGGTGGCATAGAACGGCGTGAACGACTTGTACTTGAGAATGACTTCGATCATCCACAGGGCGCAGATGGTGGCGATAGCAACAAGGCGGCGGCGCAACACATAGTCCAAACAGCGCAGATAGACCGATACGCCCCAAATCGAAAATACAATTGCGGCGACAAGCAGCGGGAGAGAGCTCGAATGGACGAGCGCATCCACGACCTCTTCGGACACCTCGCTATAGGCGGGCACGGCGTTAGAAAGTTTGGGGTCGAAGGCGAACAGCGCCGGCAAGACTGCCAAAAGCATGAGGAACAGCGCGGTGATGACACCGGCGATAGCAAAGACGCGGTGGCGGTACACCTGATGTGTTATGCCAACAAGGAATCGCGGCATGGCGAAGAGCCTGCCGCCCCTGGGATCCGCCAAGGGAGCGGATCGGGCGGCCGCGTGGCCGATATGTCGCTCGCGGGTACCCATAGTGCTTTTAGTGTACCGACAGATGGGTCGAAAAAGCGGGCCGCATCACCGGCTTCATCGACGGCAAGGACGCCACCCAGGAAAACATTATGGCTCTGGCCACCCAGTTCGAGACCGCACCCACCGCTGCGGCAAATCAGTAAATAAGGAGGCTGT
>CAJMOM010000118.1:0-5325 GCA_905215005.1 uncultured bacterium
CCGCGTTCAAAGTCGCTGTGAATCTTGCCCGCCGCCTGCGGCGCCTTCGTGCCCTTGCGGATGGTCCATGCGCGGCACTCGTCCGCACCGGCGGTCAGGAAGGAAATCAGCCCCAGCAGGTCATAGCACTCGGCAATCAGGCGATCCAGACCGCTCTTGCCGATGCCCAGCTCTTCAAGGAACATGTTCTTTTCTTCGTCATCCATCTGCGCGATATCTTCTTCGATTTTTGCGGAGATGACCAGAACCTTGGCGTTTTCGCTTGCCGCAATCGCCTTGACATCGGTTATGCCGGGGATGCTGTCCTCGTCCTTGCCGAGATCATCTTCCTTGATGTTGCAGGCGTAGATCACCGGCTTGGTGGTCAGCAGGAACCACTCACGCGCAATTTCGCGCTCCTTGTCCGTCATCGGGCAGGTGCGCGCGGGCTGGAGATTATCCAGATGCGCCAGCAGCTTTTCGCCCAGCGCGGCTTCGTCCGCATAACGCTTTTCGCCGCTCTTGAGCATCTTGACGGCGCGCTCGGCGCGCTTATCGCCCTCCTCGGCATCGTGCTCCAACACGGCGCGCTTGGCCGTGGTGAGCGCCATCTCGGACATAGAGAAGTAGCCGTTGATGAGGGTCAAAACGAGGGTGGTGATAAGGGAGATGGTTATGTCCATCGGGAGTTTCTCGAACCTCCAAGATTCGGGACGTCAGGTTAAAACGTTGATGGCGGATACGGCAATTGCACCGGCGCCCAAACGAGAACGCGGGCGCGCAGGCGTGGTCGCTAGATTACGAAGAGGATCACCGCCATGAACTGGAAGATGCTGCCGGCGAGCACCCACAGGTGAAACACGCTGTGCAGATAGCGCACGTTTTTGGCGATATAGAACGGCACGCCCGCGGTGTAGCACACGCCGCCGACGGCGAGCAGGGCAAGTGCCACGGGGTTGAGCAGCGCAACAAGTTCGGGCAGCTTAAAGACAACGAGCCAGCCCATCAGCAGGTAGACCAGGCCGCTTACCCAATGCGGCTGGCGCTCGCGTAGGAAGCACTCGAGGGCGATGCCGATGATGGCGATGGCCCATACGGCAAAGAACAGCACAGCGCCGCCGTCGTTTGCGAGCGTGATGAGGCAAAACGGCGTATAGCTGCCGGCTATGAGCAGGTAGATGCAGCTGTGGTCGATGATGCGAAACACGCGCTTGGCGCGCGCGGGCTGAATCGCGTGGTAGAGCGTGGAGGCTAGGTATTCGAGGATAATGCTGACGCCATAGACAATCGCCGCGGCCATATGGGCCGGGCCTCCGCCGCGCAGGGCGGCGAATACGATCAGGAGCACCAGGCCCGCGATACCCAGCAGGCAGCCGACACCATGGGTGACGGAGTTCATGATCTCCTCGCCCACTGTGTAGTGTGGAACGGCCGCGGTCTTGGGTCGCGGCTTAGAACTGTCGCTCGAATCGGACATGCCGGTTACATCCTCCAACGTAAAGAGTTCTCAACACTATATCAAAGCGTCTAGGTACGTGCGAAATTTGCCCCCATACGTGACCCTTTGTTTACCCATTCTTTGCCTGTTGACGCATCAACGGCGAACGTCCATAATGCGCTTGCATTAAATGTTGATGTATTAACATCTTATAGGAGAATACCGCATGGCTCAAAACGCACGTTCCCATCGAAAGCTCAAGATAGCCGGCATCGTTGCACTGGTGGTTGTCGTTGCGCTGCTCGGATTTGCCGGCAACTTTCTGTTTGACTTCGCGCTGAATCCCCGCGCGCCATACACCATGAAGATGATGCAGGGTAGCAAGAACGACAAAGAAGGTGAGCAGCCGGATGCCGAGGATACCGAGGCGCGGGCATGGTTTAAAGAGAACCGCAAGAGCAGCAACCTCACCGCGGACGACGGGACCGAGCTTGCCGCCTGGTATTTTGCTGCGTCGGAGAGCACGCACGACTACGCCGTCTGCCTGCATGGATATACCAACGAGCCCATCGGTATGGCCCGATACGCCAAACGCTTCCACGACCGTGGCATGAACGTACTCGCACCCGCCGCCCGCGCCCACGAGCGCTCCGGCGGCGACTATATCGGCATGGGCTGGCCCGAGCGCCTCGACATCGTCGCATGGATCGAGCGAATCGTTCAGGCTGACCCCAAGGCGCGCATCCTGGTCTTTGGCGAATCCATGGGCGCGGCGACCGCCATGAACGTCGCGGGGGAACCTCTGCCCGCAAACGTGAAATGCATTATCGAGGACTGCGGTTATACGAGTGTTTGGGACGAGTTTTCTCTGCAGCTCAAGGACGTGTTCGGCCTGCCCAGCTTTCCCTTGCTCGATGTAGCAAACTTGGTGTGCAACGTGCGCGCGGGCTACGACTTTCATAAGGCGAGCAGCGTGGAACAGCTCAAGCGCGCGACGGTTCCCATGCTGTTTATCCACGGTGACCAAGACACCTTTGTGCCGTACAGCATGCTCGACCAAAACTACGACGCGTGCGCCAGCAAGGTCAAGCAAAAGCTCACCGTCCATGGCGCCACCCACGCCAAGAGCGCGCAAGTTGACCCCGAGCTCTACTGGAACACAGTCAATAACTTCCTCGACGAGCACTTTTAGGCAAAAGCAACGTCTGGGGTTTTGTTGCCTAAAACGCCTTGTGGTCGGCGGTATTCGATTTTTCACCTCGCTTCCGAAAAGCCGCCCGTGAGCGCTGTGCTCACGGGCGGCTTTTACTTACGTTGCGCTGCTAAAAGAACGCGATTTGTCCAATAACCGGACGCTACTTGACCTCGATGAGCTCATACTCGCTCGTGCCCAGGCCAATCTTTTCGGCATGCGCGATGCACACGCGCCAGTCGGTGTCGGGATGCGTGATGCAGAAGGGATCCTTGGCCTGCTCGCCCTCCAGATGCTCGTGGTTATGCTCCATCTTGGCCGCGCTATCGGTGAGCTCGGTGTTGGGCAGCGGCTCAGACGCCATGACGGCGTCGGCGCAGGCCTGGTCGATGGCGACCGGGTCGAAGCTCGCGAACATGCCGATGTCGCTGACGATAGGCGTATCGTTTTCGGGATGGCAGTCGCAGTTGGGACTGATGTCCATGGCAAGCGAGATGTGGAAGCTCGGGCGGCCGTCGACGACGGCCTTGGTGTACTCGGCGATCTTGCAGTTGAGCACGTCGGCCGCGGCCTCATAACCGGGCTTGATGCAGTCCTGGTTGCATGCCGCAATGCAGCGTCCGCAGCCCACGCAGCGATCGTGGTCGATGGCAGCCACGTGCACCGTGCGAGTAGCGCCGCTGGCAAGCTCGCGCTCGCGGGTGCCGTCGAACGAGATAGCGTTGTGCGCGCAGATCTTTTCGCAGGCATGGCAGCCAACGCAGTGCTCGGTCGCGACGTTCGGCTTGCCGGCGGCATGCTGCTCCATCTTGCCGGCACGGCTGCCGCCTCCCATGCCCAGGTTCTTCATGGCGCCGCCAAAACCGGCCTGCTCATGGCCCTTAAAGTGGGTGAGGCTGATCACGATATCGGCATCCATGAGCGCCTGACCGATCTTGGCCTCGTGCACGTACTCGCCGCCCTCGACCGGGACGAGCGCCTCGTCGGTGCCCTTAAGGCCGTCGGCGATGATGATCTGGCAGCCCGTGGCATACGGGGTAAAGCCGTTCTGGTAGGCGGTATCGATGTGCTCGAGCGCGTTTTTGCGGCTACCGACATAGAGCGTGTTGCAGTCGGTGAGGAAGGGCTTGCCGCCCAGCTCCTTCACGACGTCCGCGACGGCACGGGCGTAGTTGGGGCGCAAAAAGCTCAGGTTGCCCAGCTCGCCAAAGTGAATCTTGATAGCAACGAACTTGTTCTCAAAGTCGATCTGTTCGATACCGGCGTGACGGATGAGGCGCTTGAGCTTGTCGAGCTGGCTCTCGCGAGCATGCGTACGCAGGTTAGTAAAGTACACCTTTGCCGGTGCTGCGGGTGCAGTTGCGGTCATAGATATATCCCCTCGGTCTATATGGCGTTACAGACATAGAGGATGGTACCAGTTAAAGCAGAGTTAAAGTCAAGTACGGCACCTAGTCATTGGGGATGTTCTTAAATGAGTAGTCGCAGGGGACACTCTTTCGCCACCCGGCAGTTGGGGACAGTCCCCAAGTGCCGGCAGCTAGGGACAGTCCTTTCCAGCCGGCCGGCGAGCCGGCAAGTCAGCAAAGACTGTCCCCGATGACTAGTCGTTTAAGACTGTCCCCAATGACTACTCCTGCACCTTGAGGGCCTCGGCCAGGCTCACGCGCTTGATGGAGTGCGTGTGCAGCAGCGCCACGACCAGGTAGGTCACAAAGCCAATTCCTGCGCACGCCGCCATGGACCAAGCGGGCACGTAGATCTCGATATTGCCGTTGTAGGCGAGCAACATCGAGCGGAAGATGGCCGTGAGCGAGCCAATAATGACCGGCAGGCTCAGCACGAGCGACGCCGCCACGCACAGCGTGATCGAGCGGATGTACAGATGCGAGATCTCGCCATCGCGATAGCCAAAGACCTTCATGTAGCTAATCGAACGGGCGCTGTGGTCGACCACAGCCTTGGTCAGCAGGTACATAAACAGCAGGAAGATGAACACCGCGAGCCCAACCATCATGCCGATCATTTTGCTCATCATGCCGATGAACTGGTCGCCCACGGCGCGCATGTCATCGGGCGTGGTGTCGCCGGCAAAGTAGCGCGAATCAAGGTCGAGCTTCTCATCGCTCACATAGCCGTTAAAGTAGGCGGCGTCGTTGTCGAACAGCTCGTTAAAGTCGTCGATGCTCATATAGATATTCATGTCCGACTTTGAGCCCCAGGTGGCGTCCTTGCCCGTGTACTCCAGCGAATAGTCCTTGCCCTCGCACTTGTCGCCGAGCGTGACCTTCTGCCCCTCGCTCCAGCCAAACTTGTCGAGCAAGCCACCGCCAAAGACAACGCGCCCATCGCCGACGTTGAGATCTTTCCAATAGCGCGAGTTGGGCGAGATGCCGTAGACGGAAATCGTCTCCTGCCCATTACCATCGCCGCGGTCGTATTGCAGCTGGTAAACGGCGTATTTCTCGGTCTGCGCAATCTTGTCTGCACCGTTATCGGTCGTGTTAACCGGGTGAATGTCGTCGTTGTCAGTGTCGATCTTAGAGGCCTTGTCGATCAGGTCGATAGCCTCGTCGCGGTCGCAGCCGAGGGCATCGGCAAGGTCATCGAGGCGCGCATAAAGCGCATCCTTCTTGTCCTGGACGTTTGCAAGCGCACCCTGCGCCGCGGCCAGGCTCTCGGCAGACGGAGCGCTAGTCGCAGCATTGGCTGCCAC
>CAJMOM010000119.1:0-5302 GCA_905215005.1 uncultured bacterium
AGCCGTGACATGCGTGCCGTCGACCGTAATGTCGGAGAGGCCCTTGCCCAGCGCCACGACAACGCCGCGGATGCCCTTGTCGCCGACGAGCAGGTCGGAGCCGTTGCCCACGATGGTGAGCGGCAGATCGCAGCGATAGCAGGTATCGAGCGTGGCGACGAGGCCCTGCTCGGTATCGGGCGTGACAAAGACGTCGGCCGGGCCGCCGATCTTAAACGTGGTGTGCTCGCGCATGGGCTCGCTCATCAACACGTTGTCCTCGCCGGCAACGCCAGCGAGCGCGCACAGCAGGTCCTCGTTAAAAAAGTCGTTCTCGTGCATACGAATATCCGCCTTTTGGTGGTCGTCGTCATCAATCGATTGCAATATACCCCACCCGGACGGATTTGGTGCGCTGACGGCGATAAAACAGCCGTCTACCGGATTGGTAAAGTGTTTATCACCGAGGTAGAGGGGTAGTCGCTATACTTTCAAGAGATTGCGCGTAAACCCGGAAGGAGCGAGATGGCCAGCAAAGTCACCCTCAAGCAGATCGCCCAGGAGGTGGGGCTTTCCCCCTCGTCGGTCTCGCTTGTTCTCAATAATCGGCCCTGTCGCATCTCGGAAGAAAACCGCAAGCTCATCAAGGAGGTCGCGGCGCGCAACCACTATGTTCCTAACCAGATTGCTCGTAGCCTGGTCATGCGCGAGTCGCGTACGCTGGGCCTTATCGTTCCCAATATCGAGAGCCGCTTTTTTGCCTCACTCGCCGGCAGCTTGGAAAAGCGCTGCCGAGAGGACGGCTATGCGCTCTTTATTACCAGCTCGGGCGGAAGCGCCGATGACGATCTGGAGCTGCTGCGTCAGCTGGTGACGCGCGGCGTTGATGGCGTCTTCCTGGTGGTGGGTGACGAGTTCTCCGACGACCGCGCCCTGCGCGAAGAAGTCAGCCATCTGCCTATCCCTGCCGTGATGGTCGACCGTGCCATTGAGGGGCTCGAGTGCGACAAGGTGATGTTCGACCACGAGATGGGCGGCTACATGGCCACCCGCTATCTGATCGAGCAGGGCCACCGTCGCATTGCCTGCTTGGTTAACGCGCGCCGTTCCAATACGGGGCGTAAGCGACTTGCCGGCTATGAGCGCGCGCTTCGCGAGGTTGGCCTGCCTATCGACGCACGTTTGGAGTTTGAGAGTGAGTACTACATTCCGAGCGCATACGAGGCTTCGGAGGCGGTGCTCGCAACCGACGCCACCGCCGTGTTCGCAAGCTCGGACAACATTGCCCTCGGTTTGCTCAAGCGCCTGCACGAGATGGGGAAGAGCATCCCGGGCGACATCTCGGTGGTGAGTTACGACAACTCGGCCGCCGACGTTCTCTTTGAGCCGGCGCTGACCGCGATTGAGCAGGATCCTGGTGTCCTTGCGGAGCATGCTTTTGGCTGCATGTCCAAGCGTCTTGCCGGTAGGGGCGGCAGGCGTGCCGAAGAGGTCGTCCTGGAGCCGGCGCTTATCGTTAAGGGCAGCGTGCTCGAACTTACCGAATGTAGCTAAACGTACTTGTTTGTTTGCATAGATTGCATGCGGAGTGTCTGCTATTTGCCGGCGGGGCCGGGGTGCCTGCCTTGTTTTGAGAAGTTCGCGGAGCCCACTTCTCAAAACAAGGCAGGCACTCCGGCCCTCGTCCGTGAACTCTTCCGCTGGGCGAGCCATAGACGCCGCGCGCCGATGCGATAAAGCAGTGGCTTGAAATTGGTGCTATATTCAGCATGAGTTGTTTAATGCTAGTACGGGAGGCTGATATGGGGCTGTTCATGTTCAAGAAGAAAAACCCGCAGGATGCCTTTGATCCCGATGTGTTTACCATCACGGATACGATTTTGGACCCGCCGCGGTTTACATTTTTGCCGGCTATCTACCAGGACGCCACGCGCCGCAAGTGGGCCGTGCATCAGCGCGGCGGCGAGCCGAAGATTTTTGACTATGCGGATGTGTTGCAGTGCGAAGTGGTCGAGGCGGGCGATCCGGAGGCCGAAGAAGCGGTCTCTAAACAGGAATTTGCCCAGCGTATCCTGGCAAATCCTGCCAAGGCAGCAAAAATAAATGCTGCCAAGCGTAATATGTGTCTTGGTATGGGCGTTGTTGTGGCGGTTCAGACGGGAAAAGACGAGGTTTCCAAATTAGAGATTCCCGTTATGACCGACGAGGTCAAACGCGATTCAAGTCTATATAAGTCGTATCGGAATGTCGCCGAGAAGATCAAGGCCGAATTTGATGCCATGGGAGGGCTGACCTAATTTTGGCGGCATACGTGTCTGAATGAGGAGTCTGTGCAATGGCAGGCGAATCTTATGCAATTCCCCCCAAAGATCGTGCTGTTGAGGGAATTCTTTGGTATATCCAGCACCATCAGCTTGCCGGCGGCGATCGCCTGCCGGCCGAGCGCGTGCTGTGCGAAGAGATTGGCGTTTCGCGTACGGCGTTGCGTGCCGGTATCACGCGGCTTATCTCGTGTGGAACGCTCGAGAGCCGTCGCGGATCGGGCACGTATGTGTGTCCTCCCAAGCCGCTGAATATCTTCCAGGAAACGTATAACTTTTCCGATGCTGTGCGGACTGCCGGCCTGCACCCCTCTTCTCGTCTGGTTTCCACCGAGACCATCGAGGCGGATAAGACGCTTGCCGACAAGCTTGGGGTGGCTGTAGGCGCTCCTTTGCTCCGCATGCAGCGCGTTCGACTTATTGAGGGCGAGCCGGCGTCAATCGAGACGGCTCACGTTAACCTGTCCCTGTGCCCCGCGCTTTCCGATCACGATTTTGAGTGTGAGAGCCTTTACGATGTCTTGTTCAAAGAAGGTGGCGTGCGTGTTGAGCATGGACGTGAGCATATCTCCATCTCGCGTTTGAACGCCGAGGAGGCCGAGCTGCTCCAGCAAGAAGAGGGAACGCCGGTGTTCTATGAGAGCACGATCGTATTTGATAAGGACATGCGGTTTGTGGAGCATTGCAAATCGGTGATTTTGCCCACAAAGTTCCGCTTTGCCGATAACGGCGAAGAGAACGGCATGAGGAGCGTGGCAGGTGAACAATGGCTGAAACAGTAGTTGCCACCCCGGTTTATATGCGCATTCGACGCCGCATCGAGGAGCGTATCGAGCGCGGAATATATCCCACGGGTTCCATGATTCCGTCCGAAAAAGACCTCGCCGAGGAATTTGGTACGACACGCTTGACCATCCGAAGTGCTGTCGATGAGCTGGTTCGGCGCGGGCAGATTCGCCGTGTTCGGGGAAAAGGTGCCTTTGTGGCACAGAAAGTACCTGCTTTTTTTGAACGCACGGGCGGTTTCCGTGAATCGGTCCGTGCTTCGGGCGGCGAGCCGTCCGTCCGTATTCTCGCGCGTTCCAAGCGTTATGCGGGGCCATACTACGCCGACCTGTTTGGCATCGCCGAGGACGACCTGCTCTATTCCATTCGACGCCTGAACTGCATAAACGGCAGCCCCGTATCGATTGAGACGGCGCTGATTCCCTGCCTTCTGTTTCCAACCATCGAAGATATTGACGTGTCGGTCTTCAGCTTGTACGAGACCTATGAGATGCTGGGCCGAAAGCCAGTTATGGCACAGGAAAAGCTCGATATCGAAGCGCTGGGCGCACGAGATGCCGGCCTGCTTGGACTGGAGCAGGGCGATCTTGCCTTGACGCTGGAGTGCGTAAGCTTCGATGCGAGCGGCCAGGCGATCGAGTACGTCAAGTCGTTTAACCGCGGTGATGCGGGTGGATATACCTATACGTACTAGCTGGTGTTTTGTGAATAACGCCTGGGAAACTAACTAGTTTTGATCGTTGGGTCAGCTGTATATACAACCTTACAGGGCCCAAAATCGACCGTTCGCCGAAGGGGATAAATTAATCGACAAAGAGGTATCAAAAAGCCGTAACCTGTAATCGTGATTGGTATCAAATACTAATGATTTGTTACGAGGTGAGACGATGAAGATGCTCGATTACGTTCAGTTTGCCCATGTGCGTATGGGAGAGAACCTCGAGCGTTCGTCTGAGCTGGTAGCGCAGCTCGTTGATATTTTCCAGTCCGGTTCTTTTGACGCACTGCGCATCGTTGCTTCGGGTTCGTCGCGCCATGCCGCCGATTGCGCCCGCGATTACCTGCAAGATACGCTGCAGATGCAGGTGTCCGTTGTGACGCCCGAGGCCTTCGTCGATTTTGAACACACCTATCCACAGCATGCGCTCAACATCGCCGTTTCGCAGAGTGGCTATTCGACCAATACGATCGCGGCTCTTGATTACATGCGTGCACACGATATGGCTGCGGTTGCGCTCACGGCAAACGTCGAGGCACCCATCAAGGAACACGCTGACATCGTTCTTGACTACGGTGTGGGCGTCGAGTCGGTGGACTTTGTGACTCTGGGCGTCGAGGTTCTCGTTGAGTATCTGGTGCTCTTTGGTATTTACGGCGGTCAGGCGCGCGGAACGATTGACGCCAAGGGCGTTGCCCAGCGTCTTGACGACCTTCGCGAGGCTATCCAGGCCAATGCCGTGATGTGCAAGACCGCCGAGGCATATGTCCAAGATCACATGCTCGAGCTTTCTGAGCACATGCCCGCTATGGTCGTCGGCAACGGCCCCAACTATGGCGTTGCCGAAGAGGCGGCCCTCAAGCTGAGCGAGACCATCAAGATTCCTGCCATGCATCACGAGGGCGAGGAGTTCGTCCACGGTCCCGAGATGCAGATAACCCCAGGCTATCTGGTGTTTATTGTCGACGATCCGCAGGGGTCGGAGCGTCTTGCGAATATCGCCGATGCGCTATCGAACGTTACGGCAAAAACGGTGCTGCTCACGGCCCATCCCAAGGGTAGGGCTCACGAGGTTGCGGTGCCTCAGGTGGCTTCGCTGCTCAGCGCAATTCCCAATCTTGTGTTCTTCCAGACGATTGCGGCCATGATCGCCGAGCGTCTGAAGTCATGGGACGTGCACCCGTATCTCGATGCCGTCTCCAAGCAAATGGAGGTCAAGGCAGAGGGCTACGAAGAGTCAGTCAATGCGCTTAAGGCCAAAGCGGCCGAGTGTTACGGAATGTAAGCGGGTTTTGATGCCCGTTGGCATGGGGGATGTGGAAACAACCCCAGAAAGGAGAGACAAATGAAGGAAACCGAGAAGATCGAGATCATGCATTTCGACCAGGAGGGCTACCTCGAGGACGGCAAGGCGCTCTACGAGACCGGCAAGAAGATGACCGCGCTCGCCGACAAGGTCGCCGACGAGGGCTACGACGCCGTGTTCCTGATGGGCGTC